>JAHJJF010000140.1 GCA_018823135.1 Pseudomonadota bacterium | reverse complement strand
TGATCGCTGATATGCCGGATGATGACAAAGGCGGCATGCCTCCAGGTGGTGGCATGGGTGGCATGGGTGGCATGGGCGGCATGGGCGGCATGATGTAATTCATACCCTGCCGTTTTCATAAAGCTGAGTTGAGCAGCTTGCCTGCTCAAACGAAACTTATGCCCTTGTGATATAAAGTACTCAATACAAAAACAGAGCCTGCCCCTCAACCGGCAGGCTCTGTTTTAGGTTGACACAAGGTACAACAACAGGCAACGTTGAGATCAGATCTGTTTGTTTCCTTGTTTTAGGTTGACAACTACAAAAAAATTTACCATATAGGTTCTCTTTAATAAGGGCGATGTAGCTCAGCTGGTTAGAGCATGCGGCTCATATCCGCAGTGTCCGGGGTTCAAGTCCCTGCATCGCCACCATTTTGATATTCAGGCCGTAATCCTAAAGGGTTACGGCCTTTTTTGATTGTTCAACGTGCCGATTGATTGAGAAAAAGGGCATGAAAAAAGCGCACCTTTGGCGGAGCGCTTTTGTTTCGGATTATGAGAGATGTTGTATCGGGCAACCTCAGATAATGAGGTCGTCATCCAGGTCGTCCTCTAATTCTTCATCTTCGTCTTCGTCATCCTCCTCGTCATCCTCGTCATCATCACTTTCTTCCTCCTCCTCGTCGCTGTCAATAACTTCGTCGTCATCAATATCAGCGAGGTCGTCGTCAGCATCGGCGACTTTATTTTTCTTAGGAGTTCTGATCTTTGAGGGAGGCAGTACAAGTTCGATGATTTTTTTTACTTCCTGGCGAACCGCCGGGTCCATCATGCAGGCTTCGCATTCAAAAATGTGTTTTTCGAGGAAGGCAACCATCCTTGCCGGCGCCAATGCTTCATCCTGGACTTGCATATACCAAGTTTTTACAAGCTTGACTAAACGCTCGCATTCCATTTTTCGGGGCTCCTTGTAACCGTAACTATGAGAGGATATGGATAAATTGTTACTTTATATTTTACTTAATTATGAAAAATCAACAAAAATCTATTTTAACGGTTGTCACCCAAAGACAGAGGAACTATATATATTGTGACCTTCGGAAGTGGAAAGGGCTCTGGTGGCTCTCCCGGACTTCAAATCCGGTGCACTGGGTTAACAGCCTGGTGGGTGGGTTCGATTCCCATGCACTTCCGCCATTTTTCCTTATAAACACTGGCTTCTCGGCCAGGTCAAACATTCCCCAAGCATTCCCCGAAAATATGGTGCTGTTTTTAACAGAAAAACAGGAACATTGTCAATGCTTTATGGGTAATCGGCAAGCGGAGAGGTTGAATTGACCGTCGATAATTTATCGCCTGGGTGTCTCGAAGATTGTTATTTTGGTGAGTGAGTGAGATCGGGACCCCTGGCCGAGGCTCAGGCCGTTACAGTCTGGCTGTCACAGGTGTTTTTTAGTAGTAGTAAAATCATGATAGTAGTAGCAGTAAAGTACGTCTTGGTTCTCCCTGTATCACAGGGCAGTATTGACTTTTACAGTTATATTTGAATGTAGGTGTGGCAGGGTGAGTGTTGTTATGCTGGTGTCATTGTCGCTGTACTGGATGATGTTCTTCCTGTTCATAGATGTTCTTTTGGATACTTATTAAAACTATGGGGTAATTGATGTTTATCTCTATAGAAAAGGTGGTTAAAGGTGCTTAATTGATGGCATTTTCCGCCCGCCCGAAAAACGTGGCTTAAAACTACTCAAAAGACCATCAGCAGGTATAAGGGGATTTTGCAGGAGTTGGCCTACCTGAATATCGATACAAGTAAGCAGGTTCAAGGGCTGTCAGTGTCTCTCGCTACCAGTTCAGGGTTGATCTCAACACTACTCTATATACAATACTGCTATCCCCCGGTGTATCGTAAAACCATCGCCTGCGCTCTGCTTTTACTTATAGGGTAAATTATACAGGTGGGTGTCCGTTGTTACACGTGGCCCAAGGGATTACAGCGATTTACAGTGATTTTAGGTGTAACCTGCGAACTGTGCTGCAGCGCCTCTTTGAAATAAAAAAGGCAGAGCCAAAAGACCCTGCCTTCTTGAAATCTCCAGGTGGAGAGGGGTTATTTTTTCTTTCTTCTTAAACCAGCAAGGCCGACTAACCCAGTACCGAAGAGAAGCATGGTGGCTGGTTCTGGAACAGGGGCTGGATTTGATAAATTAATAGAATAATCTCTACCATCTTGACCATACATTCCAATCGTTACAGCACCAAAACCACCAGTGAAAGATGTTCTGAAATTATAATTTGAATTCAGGTTGATTCCAAAGTCAGGTATTCCTGTTATTGACCAGTTTCCGTATTGACTCCAACCTAAAGGTTTACTTGTATATGTCAGCCCTTCAAGCCCGTCAACCCCAAACCCCATTATTCTTTCATGAACAAAAGGGATTTGTGTGCTTGCGTTGTAAAGGTTGAATTCTCCGGTTCCAGCACTTGTATTGATGATAACGTCAAGATTGGCATAACCAAGAATTAAGTCATCAAAGTATATCATGCTTCCCACAACAGAGTCAGGAATGTAATCCCCTGAGATTGGATCAATTGTTAATGCGCTCGCTTTTGATGGTAGCATTGTTGCCCCTAACATCATTCCACCAACGATCATTGAAATTATTTTTCCCCTCATAATGCTCCCCGTGGTCATAATTTTTATGGTGCTTATCAAAACAGGAATAAACCTGATTTCCTATCGCTCCCCTGAGTCTATAACAACTCGTGTATTAAAAAGCAAGATACATGCCATTATCAGGAAAATCCCTCAAAACCCTGCTATCCCCCACCAACACTGACTTCTTCGGGGGAAGGTGATTTATTTAAGTCCTGGAAGCACCAAGTATTTGTTCGGAATGTCGGAGCAAGTTCCGTGGAAGCGGAATTATGCCCATCAGAAAGGCTTATAAATAGTTGTTGGTTATGAAAAAAATCACCTCCCGAGTGTGTAATTGGGTCATAAAGGCTCAGGCCCACTGTATCAGATATACCTTTTTATTATAGGCCGGTCTCAACACAAGCATTCATCCCGCACCTGATGCCCAGTTTTTACTTAGGCTTCGAGCTATGCGTACCAAGCTATCCGGCCTTACGGTGCTTGTTGTAGGAGCACCTTCAGCCCTTACCCCTTACCATCCATAACAGCTCTCTCTCGCCCGTTCTGCGGACGTTTAGGGGCATTTTATTCACCAAAACCAAGGAGTAAATTATGTGCGATGATCTGGAACTGGATTGGCAGGATCTGGCCATAGCCGGAGCCCTGGCCGAAGAGCTGGCTGATGAAGAAGTAGAGCGGATGCGCCTGGAACAATTGTTTCCCGAGGATGAGGGGCTGGATTAGCCCCTTATTGCATGAAGGTCTCCCGTATTAAAAAAGGAGGCATCCATGAAAGGCTCAATTCACTACCGAAAAGACCGTGGATACTGGTTTATATCCTGGTGGGACAGCCATAGCGGGAAGGCCATCAAGATTTATTATTACAAAGGTGAGCGCATGTACTCCGAGAAGACGGCGGAGAAGTTGCTTACCATCCTGACGGCAGAGCAGGAGATGGGTACGCTATGCCTGGAAAGATACATCAATCCAATGTGGGCCGATACAGTCAGCTATTTATGGGAGTGGCTGGAAATCATCCAGGGCACAGTGTCTTTCGCCACTTACAAGGATTACAAAAACAGCATTAAGAACCATCTGGTGCCGTTTTTTACCAAGTACACCTATCAGCTTCATGAGATACAATACGATATTTTGTTAAGGCTTATGGGCACCATTCACCGCACTGGGAAAGGGAAATACAACGTTATGTACTGCCTTCACGCCTGCCTGAAGTCTGCGAGACGGTCAAAGCGCATCCAGGAGATGCCCGAGTTCCCCGAAAAGCGGAAATATATGATACAGGAGCCTGTTATCAGCTGGCTACCGTCAGAGCGTCAGGAGAAGGTTTTAAGGGCTATACCTGAAGAGCATCAGCCGATATTCTGGTGGCTGAAATATCACATCAGGAGACCAGCCGAAGCGATGGCACTACACCGCGAGGACTATGACAGCCTCCTGGACGCCTTTATCATCAAACGGAGTATCTCTTACCGGCAATACGTGGATAATACCAAGACCCATCGGGCACACATTATCCCCTGTCATCCTGACTTTCACAGCATCATGGAAGCGATGCCACTGTCCATTAGCAGATACTTCTTTACCAGCCCCACATCTCGCACAGAGGGCTATCGTTATACCAGGAGGATATTGGCCAGGCTCTGGAAACAGGCCTGTAAAGAGACTGGCGAGGTTATTCTGATGTACGCAGGGCTGAAGCACTCCACGTGTAGTCAGTATGTCAATGAGGTGGGGATGTCGCTGAGTGATTTGCAGGTGATAACCGACCATGCCAGGATGGACAGTGTGAAGAAGTATGCGCACGTGGGATTGGCCAGGAAACGGGAGCTGATGATGGGGAAGATAATAACGTTCCCCAAACGCCCCCCGAGAACATCAGAGGAGGGATAAAAGAATGCTACTTTAACAGGATAGAAAACGGTGGGTTTTTTCGATTCCCATGCACTTCCGCCATTTTTTTATGCCTTGAGCAACGGGTAACCCATTTTTTCCCTTTGTTCCGTATACCTTACCGCAACCTGTCTGGCGATATTTCTGATTCTGCCGATATACCGAGTTCGTTCCGCAACACTGATGGCCTTGCGGGCATCAAGCAAATTAAAGGTGTGTGAACATTTCAGGCAATAATCATATGCCGGCAGGATGAGGTCGAGTTCCACCAGCTTCAATGCCTCGGATTCATAGGTATTGAAAAAACCGACAAGTGCTTCAACGTTTGCGTGTTCAAAGTTAAAGGTGGAGAATTCCACTTCGGCTTGTTGAAAAATTTGCCCGTAGGTGATGTTCTTGTTCCATCTGATGTCGTAGACGCTTTCCACTTCCTGGAGGTACATGGCGATTCTTTCAAGGCCGTAAGTAATTTCAACGGTTATCGGTGAAAGTTCAAGGCTTCCTGCCTGTTGAAAATACGTAAACTGGGTGATTTCCATGCCGTCGAGCCAAACCTCCCAGCCAAGACCGGATGCACCAAGAGTTGGAGACTCCCAGTCATCTTCTACAAAGCGGATGTCATGCTCAAGAAGGTCAAGCTTGAAACGCTTGAGGCTTTCAAGGTAAAGTTCCTGGACATCATCCGGGGAAGGTTTGATCATCACCTGATATTGATAATAATGCTGCAGGCGATTGGGGTTTTCGCCGTATCTGCCGTCTGTTGGTCTTCTCGAGGGTTGGACATATGCCGCACTCCATGGTTCAGGCCCAAGGGCGTGCAGGAGTGTTGCGGGATGAAAGGTTCCGGCACCCACTTCCATATCATAGGGCTGGTGCAGAGCGCAGCCATTTTCAGCCCAGAAACGGTTCAGTTCAAGGATTATATCTTGAAAATACATTGTGTCGAAATGTCCTGTTTTGCGAATAAGGGAAGCAGAAAAAAAATCTATTTTGTAAAAGATTACCCATTTAACATATTTATGGTTGAAAACCAACAAAACTTAGTCTTGCCGACTGGTTTTTTCTTTCTTAAAAAAAGGGAAAGCCATGAAAAGAAAGCTGTACCGATATGCTTTTATAAAAAAGTGGAACATGCAAAGCGAAGAACATGCCCTTTGGAAAGGGCGCGGTTTATTGCTACAGGAGTAACGCGCGAAACAAGAAAAGATTTTTTTAACTGCTGGCTCCGGACCCTCGGGGGCAGAGCTTAAAGAGCTTCAAATAATAATCCAGGAACATTCCTTGATTCGTTAAGGGCTTTATGTCATATTCATTGAGAACGCTGATCTGGGATTCCATATCGACTAAACACCCAAAATTAATAACTCGCTGATAATATAAAAAATTTTAAGGAGTTCTGAAATGTTAAGAAATGCCCTGCTGATTGTTTCTGTCCTGTTTTGTGCTGCCACCGCATCTGCAGGTGAGTTTGATTTAAGCCTTAACGATTATAGTGTTCAGGCAGAAGTGCGTCAGGCGGTGAGCGAAGATGAATACGGATCTTCCGAAGTAAGTGGCCGGGTGCTTTATAACTCACGGGATGATACCCGTCTCGCCTCTGTTGGGCTTGATGTCTTTGGTAAAATTGGAGAAATTGAAGGATTTGTGATTGGCGTCGGAGGCAAGGTTTACGGCGCTAACGCAAATGATTCAGACGTGTTGTCCTTTGCTTTGGGAACACTTTTACGTTTCGCGCCACGGGCTTTTCAGGGTTTCGGGGTCAGAGCCGGTATTTATTATTCCCCCAATGTGTTGTCCGGACTTGATGCGGAACGCCTGGTGGAGACATGGGTTGCTGTTGACTATGAGATTATACCAAGGGCAAAAGTGTTTTTAAGTTACAATAAAATTCGCGTCAATATTGAAAACAAAGGAAACTGGAATGCCGATGAATCGATTCGCGGCGGGGTTGCGCTCGGCTTTTAGTGTGCGCTCCTCTTTTTTTTCTGGTGAACATGGAAGATTAATAGCCTGTCGGTTCGGCATTGAGTATGCCAGCAGAAATTATTTTCAATTCGGGAGATATTCCCCATTATACCTTTCCGCCGTTTTCCCAGCCCGGGCTCTTTCACGGAGTTTTTACCAGACACGGCGGGGTAAGCTGTGGACCCTGGTCAACGCTTAATGTCAGTTATGATGTGGGTGATATTACCGAAAAGGTTGATTCAAACCGCAAGAAAATTAAAGATTTTTTTGACGTTTCTCGCTTAGTTTCATTGCGCCAGGTTCATGGCGATCAGGTGTTTGTTTTCAAAAAGGAAATCTCCGCAGATCTTGTTTTTGACGGGTATGATGCCATAATTACAAATGTTTCTGACGTTGCCTTGATGATTCAACAGGCGGATTGTCAGGCGGTGTTTCTTTATGATCCCAGGCAAACCGTTATTGGGTTGATCCATTCGGGTTGGCGCGGCAGTGTCTTGGACATCATAGGAAAAACGATTCGCAGAATGACGGAGGAATTTTCCGTTACGCCATCCGATGTAATAGCCGGGATAAGCCCGTCTCTTGGCCCCTGCTGTGCTGATTTTATCAATCATCAAAAAGAGCTGCCCGGAGAATTCCAGGAATTTCATGTGGGCAGCAACAAGTTTGATTTTTGGGCTGCCAGCAAGGATCAATTGCAAAGTGCCGGTATCAGGCCCGCAAATATTCATATTGCAGGCCTGTGCACCGTCTGCTCCTCAAATTTTTTTTCCTATCGCCGTCAAGCAAAAACCGGACGCTTTGCGTCAATTATTGGAATGAAGCCATGAATGCCAGATTTGCGGTTATGGAAATCCTTATTGAGTGGGAAAAGACGTTGTTACCCATAGACCGCCTGAAAGACCAATGGTTACAACAAAATCCACAGATTGATTCCAGAGACAAGAATCTGATCATGGCGATTCTGTATGGTGTGATCCGGTGGCGCCTTTATCTGGACCAAGTTTTGAGCAAATTTTCAAAATACCCACTGAACAAGATGAAGCCTCGAACTCTTCAGGCTTTGCGAGTTGGGCTGTATCAGTTGATTTTTATGGACCGGATTCCTGCGGCTGCAGCAATGAATGAAACCATCAAGGCGCTCAAGTCTGCGGGACAGCCGAAATGGCTGACGGGCTTTGTAAATGGCCTGCTGCGGAATATTTCACGAAACAGGGAAGGGATTCCAAGTCCCACCGAAGCCACAGATATAATGCCGGACCATGTGCGAATCAGTCACCCGGAATGGCTCTTCAAACGTTGGCTGAAGCGTTACGGGCTGGCTAAGACCATGGAGATCTGCGAAACCAATAATCTGCTTCCGGATCTGTGTCTGCGAATAAACACCGACCAGATGCAGGTTGATCAATATCTTGCACAGCTGAACACACTGGGAATATACGCTGAGCGCGGGCGCTATGCACCCCATGCAGTTATTGTTCAGGATTACAAAGGAACAATTACCGGTTTGCCGGGCTTTAAGGACGGGCATTTTCAAGTTCAGGATGAAGCGGCTCAGTTGGTCGTCTCGCTTTTAGGCCCCGTTGAAAAAGGCAAATATCTGGACGGCTGTGCAGGCCTGGGAGGAAAGACTTTGCAGCTGGCGCAAATCCTTCCACCCGGGAGTGAACTGATACTGATTGAGCCCAGCGAAACCAGGGCGCAATTGCTCTTGGAGAACCTGCACAGGTTTGATCTCATGGCCGGTGTGCGAGTTTTGCCGATGGATATTCAGGATGCTTTGCCTCAATATAAGGAAAGTTTTCGAGGGGTTCTTGTTGATGCGCCGTGCTCCGGGCTTGGGGTTATAAGGCGGCACCCGGATATCAGATGGAACCGGAAGGAAGATGGCTTGGCGCGCTTTCAGGAAAAGCAGAAAGAAATTTTAGCTGCGGCCGCGGCAATGACAATTCCTGGTGGTGTTGTGGTGTATGCGGTATGCAGCGGTGAGCCGGAAGAAGGCGAAGAGGTGGTTAATGATTTTCTTGCCAACCATCAGGCGTTTTCGTTATCTGATTGTAAAAAAGTGCTGCCGGATTCCGCCCGGAATCTGACTGATCTCCGGGGTTGCCTGACAACCTTTCCGGACCCTAAAGAACTTGACGGTTTTTATGCCGCAAGGTTGTTAAAAAAGAGTTGATGATTATAAACACTTAATGGAACCGAAATATATTCGTATCCGCGGGGCGCGGATGCACAATCTGAAAAACATTGATGTTGACCTGCCGAGAAACAAGCTGGTGGTTTTCACCGGATTGAGCGGCTCGGGAAAGTCAACCCTTGCCTTTGACACCCTGTATGCCGAGGGGCAGAGACGCTATGTTGAGTCCCTTTCGACCTATGCCAGACAATTTCTCGGGCAAATGGAAAAGCCGGACGTGGATTCCCTGGAAGGCCTGTCACCGGCGGTTTCCATAGAACAGCGAACTACCGGCAGAAATCCCCGATCCACAGTCGGGACAATCACCGAGATTTATGATCATTTGCGGTTGCTTTTTGCCCGCGTCGGTCACCCGTTCTGTCCTGAATGCGGCCAGGAGATCAGGCCGCAAAGCATTCAGGACATGGTGTCAGGGCTTTTGGGGCTTGACGAGGGAACAAAAATTCTGCTGTTGTCACCTCTTGTTGAGGGAAAAAAGGGTGAGCACAGAGAGCTGCTCAATGGATTGCGCCGGGATGGGTATGTGCGAGTCCGGGTTGATGGTGAAACCCGGAACCTGGATGAAGAGATTACCCTGGAAAAGAATAAACGCCATTCCATCGAAGTTGTGGTCGACCGACTGGTGATCAAACCAGGTGTGACCAGAAGGCTTGCCGATTCCGTATCAACAGCGGTGAGATTGTCCGAAGGCTTTCTTCTTGTTGTTTTTCCTCAGAACGGCAAAGAGACATTATTCAGCGAGCGGTCCGCCTGTGTTCAATGCGGCAGAAGTCTGCCCGATCTTACCCCGCAGCTTTTTTCATTTAATAGCCCCAAGGGGGCGTGCGAGGAATGTGGCGGCCTCGGCGTCAAACAGTTTTTTAATCCTCATCTCGTGGTGCCGGACCCTGAACTCAGCATTACGCAAGGGGCGATTGCTCCTTGGCGTTACCGTTCATCAAGTAATTATTCAAGCCAATTGCTCGCAGCTCTTGCTAAGCATTACGGGTTTGATATCCAGCGCCCGTTCAGAGATATTCCTCAGGAGGCCCAGGATGCAATTCTTTATGGTACCGGAAAAGAAGAAGTACATTTTTTATATCAGAGCCATAAGCGGCGGCTGACCTATCAAGCACCGTTTGAGGGAATTCTGCCGCAATTGAATCGGCGCTTTCATGAAACCAAGTCTCCGGCAATCAGGGATGAATTAAGTTTTTATATGAGTGAACAGGAATGCCCTGCATGTAAAGGAGCAAGACTTAAACCTGAAGCTCTTGCTGTAAAGGTAGGGGGAAAAAATATAAACGATCTGACCCACCTCAGTATTT
Organism: Pseudomonadota bacterium; assembly: GCA_018823135.1. Taxonomy (NCBI): domain Bacteria; kingdom Pseudomonadati; phylum Pseudomonadota; species Pseudomonadota bacterium. Next base: position 4,039 of record JAHJJF010000140.1, on the reverse strand, counting down.
CAAGTCTGGGTCAGGAATTGAAGGCGGTACATTTTGAGGTTCAGGAAGCAATTATTGCCGAGAGGATTCTTAAAGAGATATCTGACCGGCTTTGTTTTCTTATTGATGTCGGCCTTGGCTACCTTTCCATTGATCGCCGGGCATCGACGCTTTCCGGGGGGGAGGCACAGAGAATCAGGCTTGCTTCGCAAATCGGTTCTAGGCTTGCCGGAGTGCTCTATATACTTGACGAACCGAGTATTGGCCTGCATCAGCGGGACAACGATCGACTGATTCGGACATTAACCAACCTTCGAGATCTCGGTAATACGGTGATTGTCGTGGAGCATGACGTAGAGACCATTCTGGCCGCGGATTATGTCGTTGATATCGGCCCTGGAGCAGGGGTTCATGGTGGGAACATCGTCTACGCAGGTTCGGTGAAAAAGCTTTTGAAAAATAAAGAATCCATAACCGGAGGATATTTATCCGGGCGATTATCCATAAACATCCCGGAGCATCGCCGGCAGATCAGAAAGAAAAAAGCCTGGATTACAATTCATCAGGCCCGAATCAATAATCTGAAAGATATCACAGTAAAATTCCCTCTTGGCGTGATGACCTGTGTAACAGGAGTTTCCGGATCGGGAAAAAGTTCACTGGTCATTGAGACTTTATTCAAGGGCGCAAAAAACGCGATAATGAAAATCCGTGAACCTGCCGGAGATTGTCAAGGATTTGATGGCCTTGAAGAAATAGATAAGGTGATTGATATTAATCAGAGCCCCATCGGCAGGACGCCACGGTCAAACCCAGCAACCTATACCGGCATCTTAACGCCGGTAAGGGAGTTGTTTTCAAGGCTTCCGGAAGCCCGGGCCAGGGGATATAAGCCCGGAAGATTCAGTTTTAATTTGAAGGGCGGCCGTTGCGAGGCATGCGAGGGCGAAGGGGTTATAAAAATTGCCATGCATTTTTTGCCGGATATTTATATTACCTGCGAAACCTGCATGGGAAAAAGATATAACCATGAGACCCTGGAGATAAAGTATCGCGGCAAGAATATTTCCGAAGTGCTGGCAATGACAGTGGAAGAGGCGTTGGGATTTTTCAAGAATGTGCCACCGGTCAACAACCGCTTGCAAACAATATTTGATGTGGGTTTATCGTATGTGTCCCTGGGACAGTCTTCAGTGACTTTGTCGGGGGGGGAAGCGCAGAGAATTAAACTTGCAAAAGAACTGGGAAAAAGAAGCACCGGCAGAACCCTTTACATACTTGATGAGCCCACAACCGGGCTTCATCCCCATGACATAAAACATCTGCTCAGGGTTCTGGGGCAACTTGTTGACGGCGGCAACACTGTAATAATCATTGAACATAATCTTGATGTAATTAAAACCGCGGATTATATAATTGACCTCGGCCCGGAAGGCGGCGATGAAGGCGGTGCCATTGTTGCTACAGGAACACCGGAAGTTGTTGCCGCCCAAGAGTCATCATATACGGGAAAATATTTGAAAAGAGTATTACAGTAAATGAAGCATATAGGTTTGGTTGTTAGACGGAAAAAAAGATGGAGTACGGCCCTGGGTGGGTCCTGATAAGGTTTGCCAATGAGCAGATAGCAGAGACTTCGTTCAGTCTAAATAACCTTAGAACTTACACGAAAACAATTTATACAAAAGGAAGGAATTATGTCCGATCAAAACTCAACAAAGCCACAGATGGAAAACGCCCCGATATTCCGGCTACAAAAGATGTACCTGAAAGATTTATCCTTTGAAAGCCCGCACTCGCCACAGGTATTCATGGGGCAGCAGGTTAATCCGAAGGTTGATATCAATTTGGCCCTCAACAAGAAAAAGCTTGATGATGACCATCATGAAGTCGCGATTTCAATAACCGCAAATGTAAACGATGCCTCCGGAAAAACACTTTTTGTTGTAGAGGTGGAACATGCAGGTGTCTTCATGTTGAAAAATATCCCGGATGAACATATTCACACAGTGCTGATGGTTGAATGCCCGGCGTTATTATTTCCTTTTACTCGGCAAATTGTCAGTCAATTGTCAGTGGATGGCGGATTTACACCTTTTCTGATGGAACCTGTGAACTTTTTTGCGCTTTACGAAAACGCCAAAAGGCAAGGGAAAGACGAACAACAAAAGCAATAAACCGCGGAGAATTTTTCTTTAAAAAAAAGGCCGGTCACCTGCTGTGGCGACCGGCCTTTTAGATTGGTAAAATTGTACTGCTTAGCTAGAGATACAGCTCATTTTTTTTCCAGAAATCGTCAATGAGAGATTTTGCCGCTTGGTTGATTGCGTCATGAAACATCTTGTCAACCCTGTTTTCGGCAAATATGCTTTTTGGTTCAACCTTCACTTCCGATCTATTTGTCCAGATCACATCGCCAGTGGAAGCGTCCTGAATCCAGAGCCTGATATGGACTTCGGCGTTCCCGACAATCGCGGGAGATGTTTCACCCATCGCAACAGTATCCATGAGATCGTAAAAATCAGGCTGACCTATACCGAATATGATCCGGTTGCCACCGTCATGAAAAAAAGGCAGAATTCCACGGCGCCACGGCTTCCAGTTGTTTTCGCCGTGAAGATCATATTTTATGATCCTTCCGCGGAGGACAAGGTCGGCTTCAAAATCTTTTCCCATTGTTGTTATGACTTTTTTGTTAAGACCGTGTATGCCCGGGGCTCCTGCTCCTGATGCTGCAGCTTGCTGTTCATCGACAATCAACGACTTAATCTCGTTTTTCATCGAGCTCGACCAGGAGCCATTAAGCTCTTTTTCAAGATTTTTTGTTGTTGCTTCAGATTGATAAGGAATGCCTTTGATAATGTTATTTTTTATAAGGTAATCAAGAGTGTCTTCCTGGATAGGAACCCGGAATCCCTTTGCAACAAGCTGATCGGTCAAGGCCTCCATGATTGCCATGTTTCTGTTATAGGTGGTTTCTATATCGTCAGCATAAGAATAATCAGCAAAAGGCAGAATAATGATTCTTTTGTTAAAATCGCATGATGCTGAAGTGGCTGATGGCGGTATTGTCAGGTTGTCCTTCACGACATGGCCGCAACCGGAAACGATAAGGGCCAACATCCCTATGAGGAATATTCTGATGGCTGACATAACGGGGCTCCTTCGCTTTATTGATTTTTAAGCATTTATTATAAATTGAATTGCGAGTTATTATAATAATATTTTTGGTTGTAAGAGTATTATGAGCTCTTTTTTAATCTTTGACTTATTTGTACTCTTAAACAAAGTCTTTATAAGAGGTATATCCCCTAAAATCGGCACCTTTGTGTCATTATCATCATTGGTAGAGTCAATTAATCCACCGACAACAAGAATTTTCCCACTCTCAACTTTAACAATAGTATTCATTTCTCTTAAATTAACAACGGGAAGGCCGACCTGATTGTTGCCACCAAAAAACTTATATTCGATAGGTTTTTCAAGCTTTGAGGTGACTGGAGTCAGGCTCAGGATGATATTGTTGTCATCGACGATTGTGGCGACAACGGACAATCCGAGGCCGGACATAACGCTATCCGTCTGCACGGTATAGGTTACAACGCCGTCATCAACGGTTGAAGTAACCGAATCGATATAGGTTACATTTTCTCCGACACTGATCAGTGCCGGTTGACCGTTGAGTACACTGATTTTTGGATTTGCAAGGACTTTGGTCTCTCCCTGTTTACTCAGGGCGTTTAAAAACAGACTGAATCCTGAGTGGCTCATGGTCAATAATCTGCTGTCGCCAAGAGGATTGCCAATATTCAGTTGCCCGAAAGTCATGTTGAAGTCAAAAGTTTCTTCACCACCCAGTAAGGACTCCCAGTCTATACCGGTTTTTGTCTCGTCAGTGAGGGTTATTTCAAGGATTTTTGCTTCAATGGCTATCTGCTTGTAAAGTTCTTTTTTAAGATTGTCCAGATAAGATGTAATTTTAATCAATAACGATCGAGGTGCGGTTACGGTGATTAAACCTATGGGGCGGTCAATGGTATAATATCCCTGCGCTACTCGT
>JAHJJF010000139.1 GCA_018823135.1 Pseudomonadota bacterium | reverse complement strand
CTCTCTTGCGAAAAACCAAAAAAAAACAAACCCGATTGATGCAACAATTCGTTAAATTCTGCCAACTGATTTTACCGACTTTTTGCTCTGCCAAAACTCTCTTTACCTGCATACAACGTTTGAACTCAGCGGTGGCGCCACCAGAACTTGCCGCGTCAGCGCCGCCAACGTTCACGCCATCCGCTGAAGTGATTTGTTATGTGCTTGTTATTATTAATTAAACTCCCATCCCCAAGTAAACAACCCAGAAAAATTCTACGACAAAAAGACCAAATAGGGTGGAAGGTAATTTCCCAATTTTCTTTTTCTTTTGGAAATGGTTAATGATGCTTCCAAAAAAATAAACAATCCCGCCTAAAATCCCGACTAGGACTCCAATCATGCCCATTTGAGCGAATAATTCTCCTGGGCGAAATAATATTAAATTGTTGTCTTTCATAATTTGGTGCCAGAAAAATGATGTGATTATTATTTCTACTGCACCGATACAGCCTAAAGAAAGCATGATTTCAGTGATGGGTATTGTTGTTTGCTTGCTCATGTCCCTCATTTTTCGTTTTTATGCCCACATGATTCACATGCCCAAAACTTTTTAGAACTATCCAATTTTGATCGTTCACCACAATTGGGACAGCGAATGTCACGATTTAGATAAGCTTTTACAAGAAGAAAGCTGGCTACAAAGATGCCAAGTATGAATAGAATATGCTTTAGGTTCATTGGTATTTTGTGCACATAACAAGTTATTATACAGTTTCCGGATAACTACGTTTCCATCAAAAAGCTTGACAACTAGTTGGATTCAATTATACAGCTTTCTAACTGGATAACATTACATTTTTCATATTATCAAGAAAACCGGATAACTTTACATGTTTGAGATTCCCAAGGAAATACAGGTTAAGTTTGATTCCTTTTTGACCCGCCACAATATCCAACATAGGTTTCATCCCGAGTATCAAAAATGGCTGCGATACTATCTTGATTTCTGCCGTAAATACAAACATGACAGTACAGACAAATTAAATTTTTCTTTTTTTGTTAAGAAGCTGCAGGAAAAGAAACAGTCTGAGTTGCAACAGCAACAAGCTCAGCATGCCATTACGATATATTATGAGATCGAAATCGAAAAAACAACAAATAAAGCTCCATTGAATGACAGGAATTTATCTGCATCCTCGCCGAATTCTGAATTCAAAACAAAAAACGCTGATTGGACTTCAGTCTTCACCCAGATTCGTAATGAAATAAAATTACGACACTATTCCCCCAAGACTTTGACTTCATATACCGGATGGGCTAGAAAATTTCAAAGCTATACGAAAAGCAAAGATCCCAGTCTGTTGTCAATCTCAGATGTAAAAGAATTTCTGACCTTTCTTGCTGTTGAGAGGAAAGTTTCGTCATCGTCTCAAAACCAGGCCTTCAATGCCCTGTTGTTTTTGTTCCGGCATGTATTGAAAAAAGAATTCGGTGAGGTAAAAGACATACCGCGGGCGAAAAGGCGTCCTTATATTCCTGTGGTTTTATCAAGGCAAGAGATAGATAAAATTATTGCCCTGCTTGACTCACCCTTTGATCTTATAGTTAAATTGCTTTACGGTTGCGGCCTTCGTCTCTCTGAGGGCTTGAACTTGAGAGTGCAAAACTTCAACTTTGATCAGCTTGTCTTAACAATTCATGACGGCAAGGGGAAAAAAGACAGGACCGTTCCACTTCCAGAAGTTCTCGTACAGGAACTCAAGGAGCAACTCGATGATGTTATAACACTTCATGAATCTGATCTGACTGGAGGTTATTCTGGTGCATTCCTTTTTGACTCCATAGATAAAAAGTATAAGAATGCTGCCAAGGAGTTTCCTTGGCAGTGGTTTTTCCCGGCTCGGATTCTTACTTATGTGCCGATAACCAGGCAACACCGGCGTTACCATCTACACGAAACCCATGTGCAGAAAGCCATTCGAAGCGCTGTTCAGAAAGCGAAAATCGGTAAACGCGCCTCTGCTCATACTTTCCGGCACAGTTTTGCTAGTCATTTGTTACAGGCAAATTATGATATACGTACAATTCAGGAATTACTTGGTCATAGTGATGTTCGAACCACTATGATCTATACCCATACAGTAAAAAGCATGACGGTCAAGGAGGCGAGAAGCCCTCTTGATTTCTAATTTGAGAATCTTGGACTACCCTCGTTTCCTTTATTTTGTATCATAAGGTATCAATGTTAAGAATCGCTGTAGTTAAAAAGTGTTGCTGTGCGGTGGGTTTAAAACGATTATAACAACCCGGCTTTTTTCAGATGGACCTGGAGGATGGAGATTGCCGCCGGGGTGATTCCCGAGATGCGCGACGCCTGGCCCAGGGAAAGCGGCCGGATTCTGGTGAGTTTTTCAACCACTTCGTTGGACAGACCGTCAAGACCTTTAAACACCATATCATCGGGAAGCAGGACTTTTTCAAAACGTTTGAAACGGTCAACCTGCTCCTGCTGCCTTCTGATATAGCCCTCATATTTGACTTCCAGCTGCACTTCGAGCTTTACTTCCGGCGGAATCCCGAGATCTTCACCGACAATTGCCACCAGATCATCAATGGTAAGCTCCGGGCGTCGCAGGAGATCAAACAGGGCAATGGATTGGGTGAGGGGGGAGCTTTGTCTCTCTGCCAATTGCTCATTCACCGAAGGTGACGGTTTCAGCATGGTCCCGGCAAGGCGCGCCAGGGCAGTATCTATATTTCTTTTTTTCACCAGAAAGGCATTATAGGTGTGGTCATCCACCAGGCCAAGGGTGCGGCCGATCTCGCGCAGGCGGCTGTCGGCGTTGTCTTCGCGCAGCAGCAGGCGGTATTCGGCGCGCGAGGTGAAAAGCCGGTAGGGTTCCTTGGTGCCCTTGGTCACCAGATCGTCAATCAGCACGCCGGTATAGGCCTGCGACCGGTCAAGGATCAGCGGCGTATCATCGCGGACGTATTGCACCGCATTGATCCCGGCGATCAATCCTTGCGCCGCCGCCTCTTCATACCCCGAAGTGCCGTTGATCTGCCCGGCGAGAAAAAGCCCCTGTACCCGCTTGGTCTGGAGAGAGGGCAGGAGTTCCCTGGGGTCGACGTAATCGTATTCAATTGCGTAACCAGGGCGGATGACCTTGACCTGCTCAAGCCCCTTGATGCTCTTGAGCATGGCCAGTTGCACATCCCCTGGCAGGCTGGTGGGGACGCCGTTTGGATACACTTCAATGGTGTCCAGTCCTTCCGGTTCAAGAAAAATCTGGTGGCGGTCCTTGTCCGGAAAGCGCATGACTTTATCTTCGATGGAGGGGCAATAGCGCGCGCCCACCCCTTCGATAATTCCCGTATACATCGGCGAGCGATCAGTGCCGGCCCGGATGATTTCGTGGGTTTTTTCGTTTGTATAGGTTATGTGGCAGGGCCGTTGCGGCAGTGTGGGTTTGTTGCCGGTATTTGAAAAGGAAAAAAGATTGGGCGGATCATCGCTGTGCTGGGCTTCAAGCTCCGAGTAATCAATGGAATTGCCGGCGATCCGTGGAGTTGTGCCAGTTTTCATGCGGCCCATTTCAAAGCCCAGCTTTTTGAGGTTTTTCGGTAAGCGCAATGACGGCGCATCCCCCATTCTGCCGGCCGGGAAATTGTTCAAGCCGATGTGGATGAGGCCGTTTAAAAATGTGCCGGTAACAATAACCACCGAGCGGCTGTAAATGACCTCGCCAAGGGAGGTGACCACGCCGGTGATCCGGCCGTTGGTGATGACCAGATCATTAACCACGGTCTGGATGATATCGAGATTGGGCTGGTTTTCGATGACGCCCTTCATCCGCAGGCGGTAGAGAAGCCGGTCTGCCTGGGCCCGTGAAGACCAGACCGCCGGGCCTTTTCGGGTATTAAGCCTTCTGAACTGGATGGCGGTGGCATCGATGTTTTTCGCCATCTCGCCGCCCAGGGCATCAATTTCCTTGACCAGATGTCCTTTGGCCAGGCCGCCGATTGCCGGATTGCACGACATGGCGCCTATGCCGTCAACATTGATCGTCGTGATGGCGGTTTTGCATCCCATGCGGGCTGCAGCCAGGGCCGCTTCGCAACCGGCATGTCCGGCGCCCACCACCAGCACGTCGTATATATTTTCAGAAGTGGTCATTGCCTAAATTAGTACCTGGTGGTATCGCCATTGCTGCCGGCAGTAGATGATTTCTGCCAGCGGAAAACAGGCTTTCTGGCCATTTCCCAGAACGCAGGGGAAAGCAGGACCGCCACCGTATACAGTTCCAGGCGACCGGCAAGCATGCAGAAAGAAAGGACAATTTTCGCCATGGCCGGCAGGTGTCCGAAATTCTGGGTCGGACCCACGAGGTTCAGACCTGGTCCGATATTGTTGAGCGTTGCGATTACCGCAGTGGTGGCGGTGACGATATCAACCCCGAGGGCGGTGACAATCAGGCTCGCCATCAGGAAAAAAGCTACATACAGAGCAAAAAAGCCTAAGATAGAAACCATGACTTCCTGGGGTACTTTAACTTTGCCGATTTTTATGACACCCACGGCCCGGGGGTGGACAAGATTGCGAAGCTGCAGTTTGGCATATTTGAAAAACAGCAGGAAACGAACCACCTTGATACCGCCGCCGGTGGATCCGGCGCAGCCGCCGACAAACATCAGGGCGATCAGGAGAATTTTGCAGAACGGCGGCCATTGCTCAAAGTCGGCAGTGCCGAATCCGGTTGTCGTCAGAATGGAAAAAACCTGAAAAAACGAGGTGCGGACCGTTTCGGAGAAATTGTCGTAGACCTTGTAATAGAGATTGGCAATGATGATTGCGATAATTGCAAAGATGCTGATGCCGATATAAAAACGAAATTCCTCGTTGTTCCAGTATGCAGAGATTTTCCCCTTGATAAGTCCTTGGTAATGAAGGGAAAAATTGATCCCGGCAAGGCACATGAAGAGGATGATCACCCCCTCGATATAGGTTGATTGGAAATAGCCGATGCTGGTCGTGTGCGTTGAAAACCCACCGGTGGCCAGGGTTGCGAAGGCATGGCAGACGGCATCGAAAAAAGTCAAGCCGCCGAAAAGCAGCAGCAGGATTTGCACCAGCGTGAAAAGCAGGTAAACGCTCCAGAGAATCCGGGCGGTATCCTGGATTCTCGGGGCAAGGCGGTCTTTGGTGGGGCCGGGCATTTCGGCCTGGAACAACTGCATGCCGCCGACGCCGAGGAGCGGAAGAATGGCAAGGGACAGGACAATAATACCCATACCTCCCAGCCAGTGGGTGGTGGCGCGCCAGAAGAGCACGCTTTCGGGCAGCACTTCCACTGTGGCGAGAATGGTCGAGCCGGTGGTGGTGAATCCTGACATGGATTCGAAAAAGCAATCCACAAAGGAATTCATCTGCCCGGAAAAATAAAAGGGCAGGCTGCCGATCAGCGCAAGTCCCAGCCAGCTGAAGACCACCACCGCAAAGCCGTCGCGGTATCCAAGGTCGTTATCCGGGGGGAAAAGGGCGACCAGCACCCCGCCTGACAGGGCGCCGATTACCGAGGAAAGCAGGAAGACGCCAATCATCCCGTCACCGAAATAGAGGCTGAAGGGTAAGGGGGTCAGCAGGAAAAGGGAAAGGAGGATGAGGAGTTTCCCCAATATATTTAATACACCGCTCGAGCGCATGAATCACCAGGTCCGGGAGTGCGGATCAGTCGTTATTGAAAAAGGATTCCACAGAATGAATGGCGTCTTTGCTGGAGAATATAATAACCACGTCTTCAGGCTTCAGGATGGTTTCGCCGGATGGAATTTTCACCAGCCGGTTTGTGACAACGGCCCCGATAATGGCGCCGCTGGGGAACATCAGAGATTTCAAGGGAACCTCCCTGAACCGCTCCAGGTCCGGGACTTTAAGTTCAAGCACTTCTGCATCGGTTCCCAGGAGAGTGGCAACAGAAACGATGGAGCCGCCGCCACGGACAAATTTAAGAATCATGTCAGCCGCCGCAAGTCGGGGACTTAAGGCAACGTCAATGCCGAGCTTGCCGAGCAGCGGGATAAAGTCGGGCCGTCTGATTGTTGTGATGCATTTTTTGGCGCCATGATGTTTGGCAAGGAGGCTTGAAAGGATGTTTGTCGTGTCGCTGTCGGTAACCGCGATCACCAGATCGGCGCGATCAATGCCTTCCTCAAGGAGATCCTGGGCTTCAAGGCCGTTGCAGTTGAGGATGATCGCATGTTCGAGTTTTTCCGTAAGTGCCTGGCATTTAACCGGGTCCTTGTCCACCACCCGGACCTCGATTTTTCTCCCTTCCATGCGTTTGGCAACGGTTGTGCCGATGGTGCCGCCGCCAATAATGAAGACATTTTTCGGTGCGCGGCTGATGATATTGAAAATGGATTCCACCCCATGGATGTCAGCCTTGCGGACCACAATGTATATCTTGTCGCCGGGCGCAAGAATGTCTTTGCCCCGGGGGATGATGGTTTTTTCATCCCGGATGATAGCGGCGATGATAAAATTATATTTGCCCTGCTGTTGTTGGATTTCCTGGAGGGACAGGCCGATGCAGGGATTGTCGTCGTGCACCAGATATCCCAGGAGATCCACCTGGCCGCCGGCAAATTCCGCCACATCAAAGGCTGCGGGCAGCATGGACAACTGGATGATTTCGTCAGCCATGGCAAGATCGGGGCTGATCAACAGGTCGATGCCCAGGGCTTTTTCGGTCAACGGCGAGCCCTGAGAGTAAAAGTCTTCGTTGCGGACCCGGGCTATGCGGGTCTTGACATTATATTGCTTGGAAATAATACAGGCAACCAGGTTCACTTCATCGCTGTCGGTAACTGCGATGAACAGGTCGGTTTTGTCAATGCCCGCTTCTTCGAGCACCTTGGTGGAGGCGCCGCTGCCATGCACCGGCAGGATGTTCAGATCTCTTTCCATCCTGCGGAGCTTGGTCTCGTCGCGATCAACAAGAACTACCTCCTGGCCTTCAAAGGAAAGTTTTCTGCTTAAGTGGTGGCCGACACGTCCGGCCCCGACGATCATTATTCGCAAAAGGAAATCTCCAGGTACTTTAAACAGCGGTGGAATTCAATTTTAAAGGGCGCCATTATATATTGATGAAATCATAAAAAGCAGATTTCATCGAGTTATTGCATTGTAGCATGTTGATTTTATGAGGTGGACCTGTTGCTACAGCGACTTTTTACGAGCCCATCATATATTGCCGGTTGATTAATTGCAACGATAGATAGGGGGAGTCGGCGTTAACTTACTGATTGAAGGTGATTTATGCTCAGTGATGATTGGGTCAGGTCAGTCGCCGATTTTTGATTTGAGGTTGGGCATGGTCTCCGGCTTGCTCGTTTCAAAATACCGGCTTTCCTTGCCGGTAGCGGTGACATTTTCATAGATGCCGTTGTCCCTTTTGACGAGTTTGGTAAATCCCTGATTCTTGAGATCGCTGTTGGTCTTCGGGGTGCTGATCGCCACCATGGAAATCAGGCGTTTGACCGCCTGGCCGCACTCCGGGCATTTTTCAAATTTTGCCGAATACATGGATTGGGTCAGCTCAAACCTTTTCCCATAACTGCAACCGTCCTCGATATGTTCATATTCGTATACCGGCATGTTTCCAACTCATTTGGTTCTGATGATTGTGGTCTTGGGTGAAAAGCGTATTATACGATGGAACCGAATGAAAAATCAACAGGCGATTAAAGCGATTATGTGCGTGGCTGCAGACGATTGAGGATAATGGTCCGTTCTTCATCGTCGAATTTCAGTTTCCGTGACTGGGTGGCAATGGTGAAGTCTTGTTCTGCAAGGCTTAAGAATCGCGCCAGGCTTTTGCGGCGCACGTCATGGGCCAGGAAGATGGTTCCGTCGGGTTTCAGGTATTGTGAAAAAACATTGAGCAGCGGCTGAAAGAATTCATCGCGGAAGAGAATTTCTGCGCCGATAATTGTATCGAATCGCGCCATTTTTGGCGGTTTTTTCCAGTCGATAATTTTAAAAGAAATGTCATTGAGGTTGTTTGCATGGGCGCTTACTTTCTGGAAATCGAGGATATGGGTCTCGTAATCGCTCAAGGTGACCTTGTAGCCTTTTGCCGCCGCAACCAGCCCCGGCGCGCCAAGACCGGCGCCCAGTTCGAGCAGGGTCTGGTTTTCAACAGGCGTTGTTGAGGCAATACTATCGGCGAGGATGATGGAAGCTTCCCAGAGTCTTGCCCAGAAAGGAAAACTTGCAACATCCTTGAAAGGGTCTTTTCCTGCGAGGAGCGGTTCGATATCGTTTACCTGCAGAATATCAAGAGAGATATCCCGGACTTTGAACGGGTCCAGGGAAACTTTATATTTTCTTCGGATTTTTGATAGAATTTTTGCGGTTTTTTCCGGTAAATCGTGGCTCATGTTTACTCTCTGTTTGTCAGTTTATGAAAAGTTCAATGTTCAAGGCTCAAATCTCAAAGTTGAACAGCAACAGCAGGTGTATTAACAGTTCGGGATTTTGCGCTTATCCGCCGAGGGGAGCGTCAATAATAAATTTATTTCAAAAGTTATTACTTTATATTATGCAATTTTATTCCTGCAGTTTTCAGCCTTGACCTTTGACCTTTTTGCTCTGAACAACCTACCACCCAAGAGCCAGAGCCAGCAGGATAATTCCAGCGAGAAAGAAGCGGTAGTAAGCAAAAATGTCAAATGTTCTGGTCCGTATATATCGCAGAAGAACGGCGATAAATATATAGCCGCTGACTGCTGAAGCAAGGAAGCCGATAAGATAGAAATTCATCATGCCCGGCGCCAGACCTTCTTTGATAATTCCCGGGATTTTATAGACCCCCGCGCCCAGGATGATCGGTGCGGAAAGCAGGAATGAAAAGCGGGCCACCGCCTGCCGGTTAAGTCCGGTAAAAAGACCGGCGGTCATGGTGATGCCGCTTCTCGACACTCCGGGGATTATCGCAAAAGCCTGGGCGCAGCCGATGAACAGGGCATCGGATAAGGTGATGGTTCTGAAGTCCCGGTTGTGGGCGCCGCGTTTTTCAGCCCACAGGAGAAGAGCGCCACCAGCAGCAAGGGTTATTGCGACAATCCAGCTTTGCCGGAAAGCGGTTTCGGCAATATCCCCCAGGAGCATCGCTGCAATCACTGCGGGGACAGTGGCCACGCAGATAAAAAAGGCCATCTGTCGTAATTCTTTCATTTCAGGGCTTTTGTCGCGGAAACAGAGGACGGCCCGGATCATCAGATAAAAATCTTTGCGGAAATAGACAAAGATGGCCAGCAGGGTACCCATGTGCAGAGTGACGTCAAAGGCAAGGCCTGCTTCCTCGATGTCGAGAAGGATCTGAGCCAGCACCAGATGCCCGGAACTTGAAATGGGCAGGAATTCCGTTGCGCCCTGCAGAATTCCCATGAAGATTGAATAGAGTAGGTTCATAGGAGTGGCACTATACGAGAGGGTTGGGTAAAAGTAAACTGAAAAACGGCAAAACAGGCCGGTGCAAAAGGCGTCCAATAAAACATGAGAGGATAAAGCGTTTTGGCTGAAGTGATACTGGGTTTATTTGTGGTAGTCGGTGTAATCGGTACCCTGGTTCCGGCGCTGCCCGGATGCGGGATAATTCTTGCCGGAGTGTTGATTCATGCGGTGCTCACCGAGTTTCAGCCCTTTGGCCTGTGGCCGATTCTTGGCTATACCGGGCTTTTTGTCATTTCCTGGATTGGCCAGTTTGTGGTCACCGGGCTCGGCACCAGAAAATTCGGATCAACAAAATACGGGGCAATCGGCGCCTGCGTAGGCATGTTTGTCGGGCTGTTTCTGCCCTTTTTCGGCGGCATGCTGGTGGGGACCTTTATCGGGGCCTTTGTGTTTGAAATATTTTTTGCGATGAAGGAACCCATGGATGGGGCCCGGGCCGGTTTCGGAGCATTGGTGGGGACGGTTTTTTCTTTGTTTTACGAATTTTTGATAGCGCTGGTTATGGCCGGATTTATTGGCTGGCAGATCTTTTAAGGGCGGATTAAGCAGGAATCTACGGCGTTAGCCAAGTATTTCGCGTACTTGAAATACAGCGAAAGGCTTGCTGCCTTGTATCTTCCGCTTACTCCACCCTTAAAAATGTGGATACTCATAAATATTGGGATGTTTCCTGCCTGAATATTTGTCTGTCTCGTAGATATAAGTGAGTACCCCGTAAGGGGGCATAAAATTCACGAGACTTCGAAAAACGCGAGAGTCTGTCAATCGTCAGACCGTCTTGTTGGCTGACAATCGTCAGCGATTTAGCTCATATGGGCAAAGCTATTTTGCCTGCGGGAGGAGTTCGAGAATGTCTGGTTCGAGGATGGATTGCGGCACGTAGCCAAGGTATTTCTTGACGATGTTTCCTTTCCGGTCTACCAGGAAGGAGACCGGGATTTCAACGAAATCGCCGAAATCTTTAACAACGGTGTCATCTGCCATTATCACCGGATAGTTGATTTTTCTTTTATTGATGAATTTTTTCACGAATTTCCTGGTGCTGTCATCGGTTGAAATCCCGATGACGGTGAAGGTTTCCCCCCCATAGTTATTCTGGAGCTCTATAAGTTTGGGAATTTCCCGTTGGCATGGCGGGCACCAGGTCGCAAAAAAATTAATCAACAACACCTTGCCGCTGAAGGAACTCGCATCAATGGTGCTTCCGTCCAGGACCGAAGGAAGGGCGAATGGCGGCATTTTTTTTCCGGCAAAAGCATGATCTGCGGAGAAAAGAGCAAGGAGAAAAAGCAGGAACACGCCGGCAAAGCGTCTTCCTGGGCTGATATGTTTAATATAGGTCATAGTTGCATGTCGGAGTTGGTTCTAGCCCGCATTTTTCACACTCGGTTCTTGCCAATTATCTACTAACCATCTTGTAACCCATGATTAACGGGCCATCCCCTCGGAATGCTGAAATGTTCGTGAGAAATGCGGGCGAACAAGTCGTCAACCCTTATATGGTATAATATCGGCTGCGGCAATACAAATTAAATTTTCATGTATAGAGTAACCCTGATCAACCAGGGGATGCTTCATCTCTGAGAGCCGCGGTGAAGTTATACTACAAGTGGTTCCCGTCGAATAATTTCCCCACGGGTGCTGACAACCGCGACCTCGGTTTTGATGTTTTTCCCGGATCGCTTCAGGGCTTCGCCGACGATTTTTTTCATGCCGGCGCAACAGGGCACCTCCATGATGGCCACTGTGACGCTCTTGATATCCGCCGTATTGAATACTTCGGTGAATTTGGCAATATAACTTTCAACCTCGTCGAATTTCGGACACCCGGACATCAGGGCCCGGCCGGCAAGAAAATCGCGGTGAAAATTTGCATAGGCCTGGGGCATGCAGTCTGCGGCAATCAGCAGATCGGCATTTTTAAGAAACGGCGCGGTGGGCGGAACCAGGCGGATTTTCACCGGCCAGTGCGCCAGGGCGGAAGTTGCTTCCTGAAGGGGGCTTCCCGCTCCTGTAAGGGAAATCGGTTTGTTTGCCGCCTGACATGGGGTGACGGCCCCAAAGCTCTGGAGTTTCATCGAAGGGCAGCCGGAAGGGGCGGGAGTCAATGGTTTTTCTGCCGCCTTTTGTTGTTTCAGGAGTTCCTCAACCGCGGCCTCATCAAAATCATCAGCCACCCGCACGACGACCTTTAATGCACCGGTGGGGCATCCTTTGAGGCAGGCGCCAAGCCCGTCACAATATTTTTCAGCAATAAGCTTGGCCTTGCCGTCAATTATTTGTAATGCCCCTTCGGCGCAATCAGGTACACATTGGCCGCAGCCGTTGCAGAGTTCCTGGTCGATTTCGATAATTTCCCGGTTAATTTTCATTGGGTCTCCCGTCTAAATTTTTCAGAAAGTAATTGTCGGCATCGTAAAAAGCACGTGTCAATCGTCAGACCGTTTTGTTGTCTGACATCCGGAAAGCTCTTGCGCCTGTAAAATGTTGAATGTATCAGGCCCTGTTAAGGTTTCATCAACATTTGAGCAAAAACTTCTTGTGCAACCTGTTTGCCGCCACCGGTCAGGAATGATTTGTTAATGATTTCCTGGCATCGTTCCCCGGTGATCGGGGATTCTTTATGTTTGTCTTCAAGGTTTGCAATGAGGTCGGCATCATACAGGACCTTGAAATTGAGTGTTTCGTTTTCCCTGGGATGATGGTGATGGCCGATGATGTCGCAGACCTCATCGATTACCTCCTGGTCGGCGCCGAGTTTTGCGAGGATTTCCCTGGCAACCGGCGGCCCTTCCTGATGCTGATAACGGGGGGAGGCGCTGTTGAATTTGTGCTCGGCCTCCTTGATGCCGATATCGTGCAGATATGCGGCGTTCAGGATAACCGCGGGATTTCCCTGTTCGATCTTGTTGATTGCCCCGGCGTGGCGGGCTACCCTTGTAGCATGCCCGATCCGTTTGAAGTCGCCGTCAAAATACCGTTTCATTTCAATGGCCACCCGGTCTTTGAGCAGGTCTTTTTTCATGGCAAGCAGTTCAGGCGGCAGGGAGCCCAGGCATTGTTCTGCGTAAGGGCAATAAGTTGCGCAACCAAAATCTATTCGCGGGTTCAGGACTTTCGTGCCGCAATTTTTACACTTCCGGCTGTTATCGTCTTTGAAGAACTCAACAATCTCGTTGCACTTGGTGCATTTTCCTTCAAAGATGGCTTCCGAATCCCAGTATCTGCTGTCCTGTCCGGGGCATTGCATGGCCGCCCTCCGTGTATTGAGTAAAAGAAGTTGTCTTGTTTATGGCTCCATCCTATCAACAAACTATGCATTCTCCTTTGACTTAAATCAAGAAGGTGTGTTTTTTTGTTGAAGACCGGATTCATCAAGGGAAAAAGAGAGTGAATCCAGAAAAATAATGCTAAAATGACTACCTCAACTTTCTGGATATATTATATCTTCTAGGACTCTAGGAGTCAGGAGTCAGGAGTCAGGAGCCAGAATAACTGATTTTTGTTTTTTTCTGAATTCTGCCTCCTGACTTCTGACTTCAAAATTATTGTCTTGTAATTACAATCTGACAACGAACGCCGGAAAGTTGAGTGTGGACTTTCAGAAAAGGTTTAATAATAATGATCCCGGTAATTATCCTCATATCGTATCTTGTCGGCTCCATTCCATGGGGGCTTGTCCTTGGCAAACTCTCAGGCGTTGATGTCAGAAAATCCGGCAGCGGCAATATCGGCGCAACTAATGTCAGCCGGCTGCTCGGCAAAAAGCTCGGCCTGTTGACACTTATGGGAGATATTGCCAAAGGCGTGCTCCCCATGGTGCTTGCCGCCCATTTTTTTCGTGATCATCAACTGTTGGACATTATCGTTCCTGCCTGTGGTTTTGCAGCGTTTCTCGGGCACCTGTATCCCGTCTATCTCCGTTTCCGGGGGGGGAAAGGGGTGGCCACCGCCCTGGGGGTCTTTCTCTACCTTGAGCCCCTGGCCATTCTTGGGGACCTGGTTGTTTTTGTTTTTGTGGTGGCGATCTGGGGATATGTGTCGTTGGGATCGTTGGTTGCTTCCGCAGCAATTCCGCTTTTAATCTGGATTCTCGGGGGAAGCGCCGACCATATGATTCTTGCGGCGCTCATCGCTGCACTGATCTGGGTAAAGCACCATGAAAATATCAGACGTTTGCTGAATCACCAGGAAAAAAGCTGGAAAAAGGCGCCTCAGGACCAGGCTGGTGGTAAGTGAGCAGCGCCAAGCGTCATGATATTGCCAGGGCCGCCGGCTTGCTGGGGTTTGAAGGGCACGCCAGTATCAAGGAGATAAAGGCCGCTTTCCGGCGGCTTTCCAAAAAGCATCATCCCGATACATCTCCTGAGGGAACGGCGGATACACAAAAAATGCAGGAAATCACCGAGGCCTATCAGCTGCTTATTGAATACTGCTCGCAGTATCGATGTCCATTAGTTGTAGAGGAGGGCGAATCTCAGAATGCGGAGGAGTGGTGGTTTGACCGGTTCGGCCAGGATCCTTTATGGGGAAAGGGTGGAAACAGTAAATAGTGACAAGTAAATAGTGAATCGTTTTACGATGTGAAGTATTTTTTCGTCACTCGTCACTCGTCACTCGTCACTCGTCACTCGTCACTCGTCACTCGTCACTCGTCACTCGTCACTGATTTTTCTATAACAGCTGCTCGTTGATGGTTATTTCTGAACGGGAACGGAGGAATTCAAGCCAGGCGGTGAAAAGTCTTGCCTCGTTTTCTTTCTTGAGAGCATCGGCAATCTCTTTTTCCTTTTCCGCGATTACTTGGGGGTCTGCAGCTTTTTTCTCTTTGAAGCTAACGACATAGAATGAGTCGCCGGCGGCAATAATCTCTTCGGGCAAGGGTTGCTGTTCCCAGAGGTCGAGCGCTGCATTGATCACCGGTGTGGGAACATCAGGGCTTGTAAGGTTGGTGCGGGAAACAAATTCCGAACTGTTCAGTTTCGCCGCCGTTTCCTTGGCAAGGGTTGCAATGTCGCCATTATCTTTGAGTTTGGCGAGAACGTTTGCCGCCGCCTCTTTGGCGAGCTCTTTTGCACGGTCGCTGCTATAGGCTTTTTCAACTTCTTTCTTCACGGTTTCAAGGGCAGGGACGGCAGACTCCTTGCTGTCTTCGGCAAAGAGGATGAAGTAACCGTTCGTTCCTTCAATAAGCGAGCTCAACTCGCCTTTTTTCAACTGAAAGGCGGCATTGACAATGACCATGTCGCCTGCCGGCCCCTTGGGTGGATTCTGCCGCGAGAAAAAATCGGTTTCCTTGATTGCAGTCTTTTCCGCCTGGGCATATTTATCAATGCTCCCGGAAAGGATCAGCTTTTCATACGCCTCATTGGCTTTTTTGAAGGTCAGGTTTTTTGCCTTATCTTTTTTCAGGGTCGCTTCGATAGCACCCCGGACATCTTCGAGTTTTTTTACCGAGGGCATTTCGATTGCATCAACCCTGATTATATGAAAGCCGAAACGGCTTTTGACCACATCGCTTGTTTCGCCCACCTTGAGGGCAAAGGCGGCAGCCTCAAAAGGTTTTACTGTTTGGCCCCAGGCGATCTTGCCGATTTTTCCTCCTTGTGATGCTGAAGAGTCTTCGGAGTACTCCTTGGCCAGCGCTTCAAAGCTTTTTCCGGTTTTTAATTGAGCCAGGACTTCTTCCGCCTGTTGCCGTTTGGCATTGACTTGCTCGGCAGAGGCGTTTTCAGCGGTTTTAATCAGGATATGCCTGGTGTCTCTCATCTCAGGGGAGGCATAGCTGTCCAGATTATTATTGTAATAGGCGGAAATTTCCTCATTGGAGAGTGCGATGCTGTCTTTGTCATCCTCAAAGAGGAAGCTCAGATATTTAATTTTGAGTTGCGGCTGGGTTTTGTAGGCGTCTTTATTTTTTCCGAAATAGGCGGCAAGGTCGGTGTCGCTCACCGTTACTTTCTTTTTGAAATCTTCAGCATTAAACTTGAGATATTGGAATTTAATCTCTTCGTTGTCATAGGCGATACGTGTTTCGACATCTCCGGGCGCCAGGCTTGAAAACCGGGAAAGGGTCGCAATGACTTTCGTGGTAAGCAGGTCATAGCGCAGGCTGGCCTCAAAATCCGCCTCGGTCATTTTTGAGCCTGCAAGGATTTCTTTATAGAGCTTGATATCAAAGCGGTCCTGGTTTTTAAAAGCCTCCATTTCAAGGATTTTATCCTGCAGTTCGCGTTTGCTGATAAGAATGTTCATTTCCTGGGCGCCTTGATGGACCAGGGCCTGCTGGATCAGCTGCTCCACCACCTGGTTTTTAATATCCAGGTTTTCTAGGAGGCTTGCGGGGATATTGCCGCCGAACTGCTCGCGCATCTGGTTATACGCCCGGTCGTAGGTCCTTTTGTATTCTTCAAAGGAAATATTGTCGCCATTGACAGAGGCTACAATATTGGGGCCATTGCCCTGGTTGGTGCCGACTCCCCAGAAGATAAAGACCAGGATGATAATTACCACAGTTGCCTGCAGATAGGGTGACTGGGCCTTGCGGCGCATTAAATCAAGCATGTTTGACGACTCCTGCTATTCGAAGAAATTATTTCTTATTATGTAAGTATGTTCGATTACAACAACCAGACAAATAAACCAGATTTGATGGATTTGTACAGCCATTTTTAAGGATAGATGGTGGGAATGGCATTATTTGAGACTCTGAAAGGGTTTGAGGATGGAAGTGAAACTTATTTCCAGAACTGCCACCACTTCTTTTCAGGATAAAACGTGCGGCCGGTTTCCACGGGGTGGCCTAAATATTCCAGCGCATCCATTTCCCAGAAGGTCTCTAGGGTGATTCTGGGCGGATCGTTTTTGGGGTTGAGGATTGCCCCCTGCAGTTCCCTGTCGTGCCAGAGTTTGGCCAGCGCCAGTTTTTCAGCCTGTTTGGGGCTGTGGGCCTCCAGAAACATATTCTGGAAAAATCCGTACTTTTTCGGTTTGCCATCCGTATCGATCAGGAAATTCCTGCCGTTTATAAGTAATCTATACTTTTTCATCTTTTATGGATTGTGCAAGGGTTTACGGAATAGCTCGTGGGTCTTCTGTGTGCCAGCATAATACCCGATGCCGCCTTGTTTTGCCTTATTAATCGTTGAAAATAAGGGATTATGGTGGGAGGGATTGAGCTCATTTTGGAACAGAATTCAATCCTGTCTTCCGAAAAAAGAGATGACTTGATTCTTACGTTTCGGCAAGGTTGGTGCCGGTTTTGAGATTGACGATCAAGGGCACGTCGAGCTTCATCACCGATTCCATTACTTCCTTGACGATTTTCCCGGTACCGGCGGCTTCTTTTTCAGGAAGTTCAAAGACCAGTTCATCGTGGATCTGCAGGAGCAGTTTGGCGCTTAACCCTGCGGCAAGGATAGCCTCAACGCATTTAATGGTTGCCAGTTTGATAATGTCCGCCGCTGTCCCCTGGATCGGGGTATTGATCGCCGTGCGTTCGGCGAATTCCCGCAGGGTTTTGTTTTTGCTGTTGATGTCCGGAAGCAGGCGGCGGCGATGCAGGAGGGTGGTTACAAAGCCGTCTTGCCGCGCCTGTTCAATGATATGCTCCATAAAGGATTTGACCCCGGCAAAATGCTCGAAATAGCGCTTGATAAAGGTGCCCGCTTCCTTGCGGCTGATGTTCAGCTGGCTTGCCAGCCCGAATGCGCTCATGCCGTAAACTATGCCGAAGTTGATGGTTTTTGCCACCCGGCGCATTTCCTTTGAAATGAAGGCCGCATTGACCCGGAAGATTTCCGCAGCCGTTTGGCTGTGGATGTCCTGGCCGGATCTGAAGGCTTTGAGCAATGCGGGATCCTGGGAATAATGGGCAAAGACCCTGAGATCGATCTGTGAATAATCGGCAGCCAGGAAAATCTTACCCTGCGCCGGAACAAATGCCTGGCGGATGCGCTGGCCTTCTTCGGTGCGGATCGGAATATTCTGCAGATTGGGATTGCTGCTGCTCAGGCGGCCGGTGGCGGTGACGCCCTGATTAAAGGACGTGTGAATCCTGCCGGTTTTGGGATGGATCTGGCTCTGCAGCCTGTCGATATAGGTTGATTTCAGTTTGCTCCAGTTGCGGTGGGTGATCACTGCGGCGGGCAGATCATGATAAGTGCAGAGTTTTTCCAGCACCTTGACGTCGGTGGAATAGCCGGTCTTGGTCTTTCTGCCCAGGGGAAGACTTAACTTGTCAAAGAGGATAACCCCTAATTGCTGGGGTGAGTTGATATTGAATTCCTCGCCGGCAAGGGTATGGATTTCCTGCTCCAGCTTGGCAAGCTTGTCGCTGAACTCCAGGGAAAGATCGGCGAGCAGTGCCGGGTCGACGTTAATACCGCTTCGTTCCATGTCGGCGAGAATGGGCACCAGGGGCATTTCCAGATCGCTGAAGAGTTCCCAGAGATGTAATTCTTTGAGTTTGGGTTTGAAAACCTCCCAGAGCAGCAGGGTTGCAACCACATCTTCGCAGGAGTAATCCTTTGCTTTATCAACCGGCACATAGATAAAGGCGTCCGAGCGTTTGTCTTTTTCGGTGACCTCGGCAAAGGGTGTAAGCCGGCGGTCAAGAATGGCTTCGCTTAAGTCGTCAAGCTTGTTGGATCTCCGGCCCGGATCCAGCAGATAGGAGGCGATCATCGTATCCAGCAAGGGACCTGCCAGGGTTATTCCGTGGGTTTTGAGCACTGCGTAATCGTATTTCAGGTTATGGCAGAGCTTTGGCAGATCTGGATTCTCAAGGATTGGCTTAAGCGTGTTGATCGTCTGGTCATAATCCAGTTGTCCCGGGAAGAGCTCGCCGTTTTCATCCCGGTGCCCCATGGGCAGATAAAAGGCTTCCTTTGCATCGATACACAGAGAAATCCCGGCAAGCTCCGCAACCAGCGGGTCCAGCGAGGATGTTTCGGTGTCAAGCACCAGAAGCTCGGCATTTGCAATAGATTTGATAAGTGTGTCAAGTTCAGCGGTTGATGACACCAGCTGAAATCCTTCCGTGGAAAGGGCCTCACTCCTGGTTTCACTTTTCAGCAGCCTGGTGAATTCCAGTTCCGTGAATATTTCTCTGAGCTTTTGTTCGTCGGGCGCCGGGATCAAATAGTCATCGAGAGCCGTGGGGGTCTGCACTTCAATATCAAGGCGGATCAGGTCACGGGACTTAAAGGCCTGGTCTTTATTGGCAAGAAGCTTTTCTTTGAGTTTGGCTTTGTCCACCTGATCGAGCTGATCATACATCGACTCCAGCGAACCGAACTGATTGATCAGTTTTTCAGCGGTTTTGGGGCCGACACCGGGGACGCCGGGGATATTGTCCGACGAATCGCCGATCAGCGCATACAGGTCCAGGAGTTTTTCCGGCGGCACATTGTATTTTTTCTGCACCGCTTCGGGATCCATGAAGCGGTTGTTCATCGGGTCCCAGAGCGTGACGGTTTCCGAGACCAGCTGCAGCAGGTCTTTATCCCCCGAGACGATGATCACCGGAATTCCCAGTTTTTGCAATCTGGTGGCTGCGGCGGCAATGAGATCATCCGCCTCATACCCCTGTTGTTCGAGACTGGTGATATTATAGGCTTTTACCACATCCCGGATCAGCTGCAGTTGCGAGATGAGGTCATCAGGCATGGGCGGACGGTTGGCTTTATATTCTGGATAGAGTTCATGCCGGAACGTCGGCCCCTTGGCATCAAAGACCATTGCCAGATATTTCGGAGTTTTTTCGCGTAGGACCCGCAGCAGGATATTGGTAAAGCCGTACACCGCGTGGGTGGGCTGCCCCTTGCTGTTGGTGAGAGGCGCCACGGCGTGGTAGGCGCGGTAAATGTAGGCGCTGCCATCTATTAGATACACTGGTTCTTGTTTTGACATGCGGGGATTGTAGTGTGCAATCGGCAAATTGCAAAAGGAAAAAACGATGGAACTGATAAAAACCATTCCGGTGGTCTGAATGATTGTATTTTTAACATGCCGGCAGCGTGAGTTTCTTTTTTCATTACCCAAAGGAAAAACAACTGTGCTATAGTGGCGTCCATGAAAATCGCCATCATCCAAACGAACCCGATCATCGGGGACTTCAAATATAATATCGATAAAATTTTTCATTGGATTGACAAGGCCAGGAATGCCGGGTGCGATCTTGCGGTGTTTCCGGAACTGGCGGTCAGTGGCTATCCGCCCCAGGACCTCCTTGAGCGCCCGGCTTTTTTGCAGGACCATGACAATGCCGTGAATTTGCTGGTCAAGGGCAGCACGGATATCGCCGTGCTCTGCGGCGCAATAACCAGGCACACCGCAGACACCGGCAAGCTGCTGCACAACAGCGCCATTCTGTTTGAAAACGGCAGGATTCTTGCCAGCGCCCACAAACGGTTGCTGCCCACCTATGATGTGTTTGACGAGAGCCGTTATTTTGAGCCTGCCAGGGAGAGTAAGACCTTTCTGTATCGCGGTTTACGGCTGGGAATTACCATATGCGAGGACCTCTGGAATGATCCGGCGGTGTTTCGCCGCAGGCTGTATGACCGGGACCCGGTGGCGGATTTGCTTGCCGATCCCGCTGGCCCGCCGGAGATTCTGATCAACATCGCGGCATCGCCTTTTCGAATCGGCGCCGGCAGGATCAAACGTGAAATATTTGCAACCCATTGCATTCGGAACAAGCTTCCCCTGCTGTATGTCAATCAGGTGGGCGGCCAGGATTCGCTGATTTTTGAAGGATTGAGCCTTTGCATGAACAGCAACGGTGAAATCATTGCCGCGGCCAGACAGTTTGAAGAAGATATGCTGGTCATTGATACGGAGCGGCTGGTTTCATCTTCAAAGGAAGCCATCGACGATGATCATGAGACGCCGCAGGTGCTTGAAGCCCTTGTTCTTGGCACCAGGGATTATGTTACAAAAAGCGGTTTCAGCAAAGGGGTGCTGGGATTAAGCGGCGGCGTTGATTCGGCGCTCACAGCAAGCATTGCCGCAAGGGCGCTGGGTCCGGAAAATATTCTGGGCGTAGCTTTGCCCTCGCCCTACACATCACAGGCGAGTATTGACGATGCAAGGCTTCTTGCGCAAAATCTGGGGATTAATTTTGAAATCATATCGATAAATTATGTATTCGATGCCTTTCTTGAAACCCTGGATCCGTTTTTTCCTGATCAGCCGCCCGGCGTTACCGAGCAGAATATCCAGGCCCGGATCCGTGGTAATCTGCTCATGGCCTTTTCAAACAAATTCGGCTCGTTGTTGCTGACAACCGGCAATAAGTCGGAAATGGCGGTGGGCTACTGCACCCTGTACGGCGATATGAGCGGCGGTCTGGCAGTGATTGCTGATGTCCCTAAACTTTTGGTCTACAAGCTTTCGCGGCTGATTAACCGGGAAAAGGAGATAATCCCCTGGCGCACCATTGAGCGGCCTCCCTCCGCCGAACTCGCCTTCAACCAGAAAGACCAGGACGACCTGCCGCCCTATGAAATACTTGATCCGATCCTTGCCGCCTATCTGGAAGAAAACAAGGGAATGGCTGAAATAATTCAAATGGGTTTTGATCGGGAAATTGTTACCGATGTGGTTAACCGGGTGAACCGAAACGAGTATAAAAGAAAACAGGCTCCAATGGGATTAAAGGTGACATCCAAGGCCTTCGGCTACGGCAGGCGCTATCCAACAGTTGAAAATTACAGCGAGAATTTCTAGGAATTCTCCTCACGCCGGGTCTGATATTTTCCCCTTGCTTTTGATTTGATATAGTTGTGCTGTCAATCCGGGAGACAGATTTAGTTTTTCTTATTATTATGTGGGCGGGTATAAAGATTTTCGCCATGAAATTCCTTGATTCAGGATATGTTTTATGATGAACAAAATGAATAGTCACGAGGGGTTAATTAAAAGGTCGGGAACAATGCGCCTTTACGGGTTGCAAGTTTTGCTGCTTATGTTTTTTGTCTTATCTTCAAATGTCATAGCCGCTGAAAACCGCAATACCGTACAAAGTGGCGCACTGGTATTTATCAGTGAAACCCTTGCCGCAACGTTGAAATCCGATATCTGGCGGCAGCGCATCGAGCAGCCGCTATTTAAAGATGGGCGGCGGACCAACTATAATTCTCAGAATATCGTCGAGATCGACACCCCCACGCCGGTTCAAATCCTCGAGGAAGTCCCTTTTAAAATGAAGGATGCGTATCTTTCACCGGAAAATGAACCAGGACCTTCATATATGAATCTGTATAGCGAGGGTTATGACCTCGTGGCCTGCCGAGTGCAGATTTTAGAGGGTATTCATGAAGGTATCACCGGCTGGGTGTTCGGTGAATTGATCAAGAAGAGCGTAAACCAGATATCCCAATATATAATTACATTTACCGATGGGAGGTCTATTTTTACGCAGGCCTATGAAGAAGACGATAACAAAATTTTTGTGGAACAATACGGCGGCATAGTCGGCTATAGCAAGGATACGATTAAAACCATCAAAAAGGATTAATAACTCCAGCCGAATCACCTGTGGCCCTTGCAAGGCAATCGCTGCGTTATTAACCAAAGAGGGAAAAGATCCTTTTGTCCCATGTCGATTCGGCCTGTTCGGCTCGCGCGGCGGGTGAGTTATTTTGAACAGGAACAGTGGATAAATTAACCAGTTGTGCCAAGCTTTTCAAAAGGCATAAAATCTTCGGGTTCGGGCACCGTTTCAGTTCATAGAGGAAGCACAAGACAATGATAATACCCCCGTATAAAACGGTCTCGCCGGAGGGCAAAAAATACCTCAACGATTTATTGGACCGATTTCAGCCCACCGGCAGTCAATGCAAGGATGCTGTTTCTGAGATTATTGCCAATGTGCGGGAAAACGGCGAAGCGGCAGTGCTTCAATATACCCGGAAATTTGATTCTCCTGAAATCACCGGCGAGCAGCTTAAAGTAAGCCGCGAAGAGCTTGATGCCGCAGAATCACAAGTTGCTGCTGCGATTCAGGAAACCCTGGATTTCGCCATCGAGCGGATCCGGACCTTTCATCTTAGAGAAAAAGAAGAGTCATGGACGATTACCGGGGATCATGGCACGATTACCGGACGTCTGGTGAATCCTGTTGATTCCGCCGGCCTCTATGTGCCGGGCGGCCAGGGCGGCCAGACCCCGCTGGTCTCCTCGGTGCTGATGAACGGCATTCCGGCGGTTATCGCCGGGGTGAAACGTATTGTTCTGGTGACTCCTGCAGACAAACACGGCAAAGTAAATCCGGCCCTTCTTCTTGCTGCCAAAAAAATCGGCATCCGGGAAATATATAAAATCGGCAGCGCCTGGGCCATTGCATCGCTGGCTTACGGCACGCAGAATTTACGCCCGGTTGATGTCATTGTCGGCCCGGGAAATCAGTATGTGACCGAAGCAAAAAGGCAGGTTTCCGGGCGGGTGCGGATTGATATGATCGCCGGCCCCAGCGAAGTGCTGATTGTTGCCGATGAAACCGCACATCCGGCGTATATCGCCGCTGATATGCTGGCCCAGGCTGAGCACGATCCTCAGGCCCTGGCAATGGTGGTCACTACCAGTAAAAATATTGCAACCCAGGTAAACAAGGAGCTTGAAATTCAGCTTGGGCTCCTCTCCCGTCAGAGCATCGCGCGAACATCGCTCAAAGATCGAGGAGTCATTCTTATCGCTGAAGATCTGGATGAGGCGGTGGAGATTGCCAACAAAATCGCTGCCGAACATCTGGAGCTCATGGTTGCCGATCCTCAGGCGCTTCTCTCTAAAATCCGGCACGCAGGCGCGATTTTTCTAGGCGACCATTCTCCGGAGGCAGCCGGAGATTATGTCGCAGGCCCGAATCATGTTCTCCCCACTATGGGAACCGCAAGGTTCTCGTCAGCCCTCGGCGTCGAAACTTTTCAAAAAAAATCGAGCATTATCTCCTATTCCAGGGAGCAGCTCGTCCACGATGCCCAGCATATCCTCAGATTGGCCGGGCTGGAAGGTCTCACCGCCCATGCCCGCTCGGTTTCGGTGCGACTCGATAACCCGCCTTCCGACAAATAATTTCACAGAGAATGATGGCGTCATAAAAAGTTGCTCTTCTGTGTCGTAGTGGGTTTGCAATATGCTCGACATACCAAAATGTATGCCTCCGCTTTCGCTACGCCACTACTCCTTGTATAGCAACTTTTTATCTAGCCATCTTATGCGGTACGATGGACTTTTTACGTGTCCATCCGGGAATAGATTGACACATTTACGGCCTTGTTCTTATAGTAAAGATTATGGCAGGGACGGGCAAAGATTAAGATAATAAAGAGAAATCCACCATGGGGAATATACTAGACGAACTTCTGGGAGTTGAGGCGGACCGCGTTCAGGATACCACCACCTCAGAGCTTGAGGAACTCGTCAAGATAACTCACCGGGATGGTCGTACCCATAGAAAGACTCAGCCCGCCCCGGAGGAAAGTGCTACAGCGGCGGAGAAACATCTTGCCGATGGCGGTGGGCAGAAAACCTTAGCCCCGCATGCAGATGCGGCTGGAACGCCACTGCCGGCACCAGTCAGAAAAAAGGGCATCCCTCTTTTTCGTTTTCTTGATATCCTCAAGATGGAACTGAAAAATTTTCGCCTTGAAATCCAGATGGCCGATAAAGAAAAAGGCATCTGTAATTTTGTAAAAGGGATTCTTGTCGATGATTTTTTTATAGGAACCCCCAAGAAAATTATCAATACCGGGCCCAAAACAGTGTTGCTGGTTGATAATGACAAGTCTTTTCTGGCTACCCTGTCAGCGTCCCTGAAAGAATATGCGAATAAGTTTACGGTTCTTACGGCGGCCAACGGTAAACTCGCCTTACGGGTCCTGGAAACCGCCCATGTCGACCTGGTTGTGACGGCCCTCAAAATGCCTGAAATGGATGGCTTTGAGCTCATGGCCCATATTCAGTTGAATCATTCCATTGTTCCTTTCATGGCCATGAGTATCTTTGATTTTCCGGAGATGCACAAAAGAGTGAACAAGCTTGGCGGCATCAAGCATCTTATCAAGCCCATCGACCCGACTGAACTTGCCACGCATATCCTTGAAGTTTTGGATGCTGCCGGCAAGGAGTCTCTGAAGGGCTCTTCGCTTGCGGATTTTTTCAGCGCTCAGGGCATTGATATGGCATCGAGCGTTATTGAAATCGACTTCGGCGATAAAACCTTTATCTGTCGGATCGATAACGGACTTTTCCAGAGCGCCGCATGCGGACAGCTCCACGGTGAGCAGGCGGTCAGGGAAATTCTGCCATGGAATAATATGACCATTAAGGTCAAAGATATCCAGTAGCCGGGTTCTTTCCTGCTCTCCGGACTTCTCCTGTCTTTATGAAACCTGATGATTTTCTGATAAAAGGCCTGGCGATCATGGGCCTTGAAGTTGACCGGCAGACAATCAGCTTACTCTGCCGGTACTTTGAAGAACTCTGCCGCTGGAACAAGAAAATGAATCTTGTTGCCCAGGCCGCGCCCGAGCAGATCCTTGAAAATCATTTTTTAGATTCCCTCACCCTTCTTAAAATCATAGAGTCCCGGGAGTCGGCAAGTCTTCTCGATGTCGGAAGCGGCGCAGGTTTTCCCGGTCTTGTCCTGCAGGCCGTCTGCCGTGAACTGCAGGTAACGCTGGTTGAGCCGCGCTTAAAGCGGGTTTCGTTTTTGAAGCACGTCATAAGGACCCTTGCGCTTCAAAATATTTCGGTTCTTTCTCAAAGGCTGGAACAAAAGCAAGTTTCAGCCATCGGCCCGTTTTCGTTGATCACCAGCAGGGCCTTTACAGACATGGAAAGCTTTCTGAGGCTTGTGGATCCTTATTGTGCGGTCAATGGCAAAATTATCTGCATGAAAGGTCCAAAGGCGGAAGAAGAACTTCTCGCTATTCAGCACAAAACCATTTTGTCCAGGTATTCTCTTACCCAAAAAGTTTCATGCGCACTGCCCTTCTCTCGGGCCCATCGCACACTCCTGGTATTTACCAAAGAGAAAAATCAATAACAGCAGGAGTCTTTTGAAATCATAAGGATTTGGTAATAAAGGTATTAAATGCCTGATACTGGTTCGGAAGTGTCCGCTTTTTATGACCAATCCAGTAGAAACTGCGCTTCATTGCAAGGCCTTTAATCGGCAAAATCCTGAATGATCCTTTATGAAGCTCTTCCTGGACTGCAAGTCTGGAAAGAATGGAGACTCCGAGCCCGGCCTTGACCGCTTCTTTTACGGCTGCGGTTGAGCCGAGAGTTGCCACGATATCAAGCCGGTCTGGTTCCGCCCCGGCCCGGGCCAGAAAATCCTCCATTATCTTCCGGGTGCCTGAGCCTTTTTCCCGGTTCAGAAAAGGAAGATGGTACAGATCGATTATCGAGCCGATATTGTCCGGGATCACCGTATCCAGGCCGACCAGGACCAGTTCATCTTCCACAATAGGGATGTAATAGAGTTTTTCCGGCTCCATGCGAGCGCCGACCACTGCGCAGAGCAGTTCATGATTCAAGACCATCCGGGTTATTCTTTCGGTGTCCTCGATCTTGATTTCAAAGGAAACTCCGGGATGCTTCTTTTTGAATTGAACCGCCAGTGACGGCAGAATGTATGTTCCGGGGATGGTGCTAGCGCCGATGATAATTTCTCCCTTGATTTCATCGCTGGTCGAAAAAAGATCATCATGGAGCCGGTCAATGTCTTCCATGATTTTTAATGCGCGCGGGAAAAGAAAATCAGCTTCTTTTGTAGGTATTATCGTGCGTCCGAGCCGGTCAAAGAGGTTGCAGCCGAGTTCCTTTTCAAGATTTTTGATATGCTCGCTGATTGTCGGCTGACTGATATGAAGTGCTGAGGAAGCCTTGGTAAAACTTTTTTCCCGGTATACCGAGGAGAAAATCTTAAGGTGATGGATATCCATTCATCCTCTCCTTTTCATTTTAAGTAATCAGGGCATGAGTATCCTGGAGGATTTTGTCTTCACGTCGATTATCGTAAACATGTTAGAAACGGTGCCGGATTTTAATGTTTTCATAATGCCGAAATGATTCAGGCAGGTTCCGCATGCAAGAATTTTAATGTCCATGCCACTGAGCTCCTCGAATATCCCGAGAACTTCCGAGCCGTCACATGCAAGCTTTACTCCTGAATTAATCAACAGGATATGGGAGATATCTCCGGCAAAATCAAGGAGCGTTTCCAGATAGACGACAAGAAGTTTTTTTCCGAGTTCAACATCTCCCTGCCCTAAAGAATCCGAGTTGATGTACACCACCTGTTTGTTCATTTTGTTTCTTCCTTTTTTTACAATGAATAGCCGACGGCCTTGTGCTAATGATTCATGCGACTGACGACAGTGCTGGATAAGTCAAATCGGACGAAATATTTTTTATGAGGGTTTATCGATTGGTATTGACGATTTAATCCATTAACCATACCAATTTGGAAAACTGCGGTCTAGGATAAAGTTATTGTTGAAGAATTTAATCGGTGTAAGCTGCCATAATTCGAGGATTTCGCAATTGCATCCGGAAAAGCCGGGAAGGAAAAAAATGTACTTCTTTTGCAGTAAACTGCAGTATACTTTCAGGCAGAATCGACCACAAGCGAACCCCTCCGCAGCAAGGGGTATGTAATTTACGAGTCGCATCAGGAGAAAGGCCT
>JAHJJF010000138.1 GCA_018823135.1 Pseudomonadota bacterium | reverse complement strand
CTTTTCGGCATCGGCCAACCCTGCCAATTTGCCGATGGCCGATGCCGCCAGCCGCCGGACATTGGCTGCGGGCGAGCGGGTCAACTCAATAAGCTCCGACAACGCACCGGAGTCGCCGGAGTTGCCCAGTGCAACAGCCCGCTCACGAAAACGTTTTTCGATTTTTTGGTCCATGTCTTTCAGGGATTAGAAGCCATCAATAATTTCAGGTTTCAAACCCTCCAGATTTTCAATTCCGAAACTGCCATCCGGATTCACCGACAAAGTTCTATGTACCTTTGCCGAAGAATACTGACCTGCTTTGCTGTTGTGTTTCCACCAGAATAATTTCTCAACGGCCATACTCCCTTCAGGCCGTGCTGACGAGGCATCCCCTTCAAAGAGTTTTGGCAACAAAGTTTTGATAGTTTCTGCGTCACCATTATTAAATCCGGTCCTTTCTGCCAATTGCGGATTCATGCTGCCAAATGTGACATAGAAGGCGCGGTCTACCCGATGTTTCATGCCCATGGTATCCGAACCTCTTTTCGTGCCGTCTCCTTCGCCACTGACGCTTTTGGTGATCTGGGAGCTAGTAATACTTACCGGTTCAACACTAAAAGCCGATTGGA
Organism: Pseudomonadota bacterium; assembly: GCA_018823135.1. Classification (NCBI taxonomy): domain Bacteria; kingdom Pseudomonadati; phylum Pseudomonadota; species Pseudomonadota bacterium. The sequence continues at coordinate 5,684 of JAHJJF010000138.1, read as the reverse complement.
TGCTAACCGGGCCACGAATTGGGATGGACACGCCATCTTTCCCCTCGCTTTTAAAAGCAAAAAGTTGCCCGAACGTACGAACATCCAGCCATTTATCGCAGGCTGCTCTTGCGGTTTTATCTGGTGTTGTTTTCTTGCTGTCGAAGGCATCTTTGCCGAGTCCGAATTCTGGTGATTCGGCACGAGTTTTCAAACTTGGCATGCCATCTATTTTCTTTTCATCCGACTGAACAAAAATTGAAAATCCCGCATCCTGCATACGATCCCGTATTTTTCGCTTCAGGCAGACGTCAGACACTTCGCCATATCCGTCATAGTCGGTCCGAGGCCGATTACCATTCAGAGGATCACCGTTCGGGTTGGCGTTTTTCACACTGAAAATAACCGCAAAATCGATTTTGTTTTCCAAGCTGCTCATATTTTCCTCCTTTTGATTAATCTTCCAGGGTTGTTTCTGTTTGAGTATTTCGGTAAATCATCCGCTGGCAGTGATACCCCAGCAGAAATTCTCCGGAGAGCGATTTGTCACTGGTAAAATCGTCGGGCTTGAAGTCAGAGATCACAGCATCAAGCTCTTTCTTTCTGTTCGTCAAAAAGCCGGGCCGCTTGCCCTGTAGACGATGCATATAAGGCTGAATCCCCAATTCGATATTCCGCCAGGTTGAAGAGGGCCTGTCGGCAAAACGCTGCATCAATCTGGCTGCCGTGGTCGGGCGGTTCTCACCCCCGACCGACAAGGCAATTTCTTCGATACGTTCAGCGATCGCCAACAAACGCCCATACAAGTAGTCTCTTGATCTGTTGTCTTCTTCCAGTGTCATGGTGTATTTTCTCCTTTGATTTTCATCTGGATGCCGCTGATGAAACCCGCGATACAAGGCACAGGCGACTCCTAAATTTCTCTCCCACTCCCAATGTTCACAGTTGTTTCGGTTACTTGCCCGCCTGATTGCGGCATTTAAGATATCACGAGGAAAGGGCCTGCCATCAACAATGCAAGGAAGTATGCGTTCATGGAGGCTCTTCCTCAGACTGTCATTACTTTTCAGGATGTCGCCATAGGCGGCTTCAGCGATATGTTTCGGAGGAGGTGACCAAGTTGGCCAGACAAGCTGCTTGCTTTGGTTCGAATTTGGCACTTCGATGGCATGCCGTTGTGGCCAGGCAAATTGAGTATGCCAAGCGTCAAGGCGCAGGAGAAATTCACTGGCCAATAGCTCTCGGTAGTAGACAATTCCCATCCTCCCTGTAGTTGCCGAATCCAAGCCGATCACTACAATTTGTTCATTCGGCTCAAGATTTTTTCCAAATCCGTTAAGGTATTCATTGAATTTATGGGCTAAGGATGCTCCCAGGTCTATGCCGTGATCGATGCCATTTTCGGATTCGCTACCGATATCTTCTTGCAATGAAACAGATTTGCCAAGGATAGCCCATGGGTCTTCAAAAGCTGCTGGAACAGATTTCCCCGACACGGCCCATGCGACATAAATTTGATCGCCATTTCGATGTCCTTGATGGGAAATCAACCACCGTAATGCATTGTGGGCTTTTTGGGTGACATCAAATCCAATACACACAGCTTGTGCTCCAGATTCATCAATGCTTTTTTTGCTATCTGTAAATCGTCCGCGGAACGTGAACCCGCTGGCATCATTGGAAGAAACTATCTTTGCTCCATCCCCAGGCCACCTTATAAACCGAGGATGATTAGAGGCTATTCTTGCTTCTCCTCCAAGGACATGGCAAAATCCTCTTTTGTTGTTATTCTTTCTATCATAAGCAATCCAAGCATTTATTAATTCATCATCTTGCCACGTTCCATGGATCGGATTTCCAACCTCATCAACGCTCCATCTTATGAACACTTTTTCTGCCGGAATTTTTAGGCTTGTGCCATCAGCTTTTTCAACCTTCAAAGGAAATTCAAATTGACTCGACAAATCAGACCAAAGTTTTTGTTTAGCAAGGTATTTATAGATTGCCTTCACTTTTGGGTGGGTCCATGTTGAACCTGCCCAATCATTTAGCTGTGTCAAGTAGGCGGTAGTTTTTTCAAGATTCGCTTTTGGATAATCTGCCGCACAATATCCAATCTCTTCGCATAAGGGGTGTGGTGCGATTTTTGCGCCTGCTCTTCCAGCAGAAGCTTCCGTTGCCGGAATAAGGGTTGGACCGTCCTTCCCATTTAAAATTTTTGCCCGTCCTGCCTGAAAGTTCCCTTCTATATCAACGACAACCTCGATATGAGCATTTTTTACGAAATGTGACATCGGCCATAAGGTATTACCCACTTTAGTATCGTGAAGCCCCTCAATTCCATCATAGGTTTCATACAACTTCGCAAGCCAGCTCATAACAATGCCTCTTCCTGTTCAACAGGTAATACATTCTCACCCATACCAAATTCCTTGGGAATCATTTTGCGGACGAAACGACGAATCTCGCACTCTTCCGGCCTTGGAAATTCAAGAATCCCTTTTTGCATGGTGGCACGCCAGAAACGACTGTGCAGTTCTTCCTTTCCTGTTTCATCCGGGTAATCGAATCCGTGGAACATCAAACCAAAACCGAGTTCATCGATTTCATCATAGGGGCTTTTCCCAGCGCCAAACGGACAGGGTTCCACATACCCCTGGCAATCACGGGTGCCAAGGAAGATATCCTGCCGCCCTCCCTTTTCCAGCGTTCTTTTGATGATGCTGAAATGCTTGCCATCGATGCGATCCTTTTTAAGTGCCGGTTGATGCTCATTCCATTCGAAATGCGCCTGGACCTGGTATTCCACATCATGGAGAAAGGTATAAATCGCCAGACTGTTGCCACCACCCCAGACCAAGGGCTTGGTTCCTTTTGTCTGGGTGCGGAGCGGTTTCATGATCCGGACCTTGTCAACGTGCCAGATAATGGTCGGTTTCCAGTAGATGGACTTCAACGCCCCTTTGATGGCCTCGTAGGTGGGGACATGGTAGGAGCATTTTTCCCCGCCGGTTTTGGTTACCGGGTCGGTAAACAGCGCATACCGCCCCCATAACCGGAAACTGATATCGTTTTTCATCCCTCTCTCCTCCTTAGGCATTCTGGAATTTCATAGTACTGACTTCTTCTGTGGATAGCCCAAAATCCTGACTGTAGTGACGCTCGTCAAGATAATAAATTTCTTCACCCTGCTGCACCGGTCTTACAGCCTTCGCTTCTTTCAACTTCCGCATGATATTGGGAAACACATTCACGCTGAACTTCTGGGCGCGTTTGAGCAATTGGTAAGCCTCTGCCGGTTCCGGTACGGCACAGAGTCCGGCAATGATTTTCACACCTTCACCATAGGGCACGATGACTGCCTCGGTCGGGGCATCAATCGCCTGAAAAATTTTCCCTGCTGTTTTGAAAGACTGCTGAAGTTTCAGGGCATTTTTGACCCTGCCGATGTTTCTGGAATTGTCACTGAGCAGGCTTAGCAAACTGTCATCTCGGCCTGCTAGACTGGCTTTAATTGGATAAACCATCTCATCGGCCCGACTGTAAAAATAATAGGAGAAATACAGACTCATCACTTCCGGGTCCAACAGATCGGTACCATCTTTTTCCGACAAGACACGCAAGGCTTTATCACGGCCTTCCTTGATATCGTGGAGCATCTCGATTGCTTCTTCCCAAGGGTTGACGACATGCACGGTTGCCTGTGGCAATCTTCCGTTTCGATTGCATCTCCCAGCCGCTTGGGCAATGGAATCCAAACCGGCAAGGAAGCGGATAACCGAGGCAAAATCCACATCAACCCCGGCTTCGATTAATTGAGTGCTGATGCAGAGCACCGGCAAGTCATCATCCAAGCGTTGCCGGACCTGATCCAGAATCACCTTGCGGTGGGCCGGACAGAGACTGGTACTGAGGTGAAAGATACTTCCCGGTTCAACTTTGCCCTGGCAGGATTCGTAAAGGAGCTGCGCCCATTTTTTGGTGTTGACCACGACGAGGCAACTGCCCTTTTGCTCATATTCATTAACCGCCAACTCGGTCAACTCGGATTCAGTCCAACCGACCGGGCGGACCTTGTTGCTGATTGTCACCCTTTTGAGTTGCCCGAACAAGCCGACAACGTCTTCAACAAGCTCATTTCCCTTAGGAATGAACAATTGCCCTTTGTCGGGTGACTTCAGCTTATCGAGCAAAGGTTGGGTCGCAGTACAAAGGACAACCGTGGTTCCTACCTGTGGTGAAGCCAGAAAATTAACGGCGTTGCAGAATAGATGAACACAATTGATCGGCAGGGTCTGAATTTCATCAAAAATCAGTATCGAATTTGCCAGCTGGTGCATCCGCCTGGCCCCGCGAGTCCCGCCGCTGAAGAGGACATCGAGAAACTGAACCATAGTTGTGAAGACAATGGGTGCATCCCAGTTTTCGGCAATGAGCTTGTCGCGCCAGGTCTGTCGTTCCGGCTCAAGATTGGAATGATGTTCGAGCACCCAAGGGAAGTGATCACCCTCAACTTCAAGAATATCGCGAACGGCTTGGGCGTTTTGTTCAATGATCGAGGTATAAGGGATGATGTAGATGATGCGATCAAGGTTGTGTTTCTGAGCATGGTGCAGGGCGTAACGTATACTTGAATATGTCTTGCCGCCACCGGTCGGGACAGTGAGCGTATAAATCCCTCGTGGGTCAGACGCCCTTGCTTTGCATTGATCGGAAATATTCCTTCTGATCGAATCAATCGCGTGCCTGATCGGCAGGTTAGAAAGCTTAATTTCAAGGCGATCGATAGCAACTGGCCAGTTGACTCGGTCTTGCGGTCGCAATTTTTCATTATCCGGGTTTTCAAAATCAGCGCTGTTTATTCTGTCCGCATCAATCAAGCAACTGAACAAGAAACGAACCCACATACCAATATTGAAATGCTTAACGATATCTGATTGTTTTTTGCCGGGATCAACCAATTTAAGGATTTGTTGCGAACAATTTTGAATGAGGTTCGGCGTGGCGAGCAAATTCAGCCTCTTAAATACTTCACTGTCTATCGACCCTATACATTCCTGTAGATGTGTCTTGGCATCGTCCTTACGCATCCTGGCAGCAAAACCATTCTCCCCTCCCGGTTTCAGGCAATCGATTAAACCACCATGGTGAGAGGCAAGGCATAGTGCAAGGATTTGCCCCGCCAATTCCCCTTGCGGTCCATATCGGCGAAAGTTTTCCCATATCCACTGGGCTCCAGAACTGGAGTGATCAATTCGGCCCCTTAGTGAAGTCGCATCAACATATTCATCATCGACATCGGGATTCAGCATTCCGGTGGCCGATTGGATGTATGTCTGGAATTGTTTGCTGTATTTGCCAAAATCGTGAAGAAGACCAAGCAATTCACCAGCGCTAGGCACACCTATCTTTTCTGCTAAATCCCTACAAGTACCACAAACTCCTTCCAAATGTTCACGGACAGTCTGCGCTGTTTGGTCGAATTTCCTGTGATGCGCTATAAATCTGTTTGATTTCATATAGCAAAAATCCTTTTCGGGTAGATGGAAGTCTGCCACTTCTCAGACGGCTGACCTTCCAAACTATGGGCGTAATATTTCATAGTAAAACCGTTTGAGATGTTATTATTCAAAAGCCGATTTTCCGTTTCGGTTTTTTATCTTCACTGAAAAGCTGACGAATGGCCTCAAAAACCACCCGGAAGT
>JAHJJF010000137.1 GCA_018823135.1 Pseudomonadota bacterium | reverse complement strand
GGCAATTTCTACTGGGTTGCGAATACAGGCGATGAATACGGCCATAATGTCAGAGGGATCAGCGCTGCAGACGGGACACTGAATTCAGCGCCCGGCGGCATTGCAGGCTGCACAGGTTGCCATACTTCCCTGACCTTGACGGATGCGGAAACCGACGGGGGCAGGACCAACGGTTGTCGGGGATGCCATCAGAGTGTTCTCCATCATGCACCACAGCAGGCGGAAGGCACGGTGCCCGTGGCAATAAACGGCTGGTACAGGTTTCTCAATGCTCCCACGGCTCATGATCTTGTCGGCGGCGGTCCGGTGCACGGCATTGAAGACCCCAACTGGGAACAAACCCCGGACAAGGATACCCACAATGTTTATTACGGCGGGACCGGGAACGATAATGAGGATCCGCAATCAATGGGGAAATACTGCTCCGGATGCCATTATAATTTTCACGCGGATGGCGATAACACCAATGAATCTTTTTTCGGTGTGGATAACGGCGGTAACACGGCCACGGAGGTCTGGTTCCGTCATCCGGCTGATGCGGTGATCCCCAACTCCTCGGAATACACCAGCTATGTGGAATATGACCCTCTGGTTCCTGTGGGCAGGCAGGAAAAGGCGGACATCGCCACAGTTGCCATGGACGTTGTCCGACCCGGTACTGATAAGGTTATCTGTGTTTCGTGTCACCGGGCCCATGGAAGCGCCTACCCTGATATGTTGCGCTGGGATTATACCGGCATGGAAACCGGCACCACCGGATCAACTGCCGGAACCGGCTGTTTCAAGTGTCATTCTACCAAGGATGGCGTCTAACTTCTGGTAACGATCTGGCCGGAATTCCCCGGAGACTCGCTACGCTCCCTTATCTGTCATCAACTGTTTAGCATACCTGAGTATAGCTACACAGTTTCTTTGTATATCCAACAATCCAGTTAGGTGAAAAGCCAGGGCTGCTCGACTTCTCTAATTGGCAATTTGTTCTTTTGCCCTGATCTTACATTCGATTAAATCGTTATGCGTAAGCCTCAGCAGGTTGGCGAGTTTATGGGCAAAATGGTCCTCGTGCATTTCAAGATGACCGTCGGCATGGATGATCCGCCATACCGCTTCCATGACTGCGAGTTTTTCTTCTTTTGAGTATTGCTTATTGATCTGATTGGTGTATTGCCAGAGGTCGATTGCGTCATTTCTTTCCTGGTGGGCAAGTTCGATGAGTTCCTGGGTGTAATCATCGGTAAGGCCGAATTGTGTTTTCAGGGTCTCGATGACGTGGTCCATTTCTTCCTGGGTGCATTCGTTATCAACTTGGGCTGCTTCAAGGAGCAGGACGGAGGCGGCTATTTGTGTTCTTTCTGCACTGTTATTTTTTACGGGTTCTTTGGGGTCGGGCTTCTTGATGATGTTTTTGATCAGGTCGAACATGGTTTCTCCGTTAAGTTTATTTGTGAAAAAATGACCTTATCTCATATCCCGAAAAATGCAAGGGGGAGGAGGTATCATCCAGAGTTTTCCAGGGTTTTGATTCCCTTCCTGAAAAAATAATAGGAAAGACCGAAGGCCAGGGTGATTGAAGTCAATATCCAGAGTATGAGAATAAAAAAGTCATAAGGCTGCAGACTGATGCCCCTGAGCCATTTTTTGACGATCCGGTAGGCAGGCATCGCTCCGAAAAAGATAACAAGCAATTGAAAGGTCATCGCCGTAAAAAGGTACAATATCGCGCCCATACTGCCAAGCACCGCAGCCTTGTTTTCCGCTTTGAAATCCGCATGCATTGCCCCGAAACCCAGAGCCATGGCCACCACTGTCCAGGTAATTATCGTACTGGTGATAACCGAGAACCACCACATGGGTCCTTCAATATTCAGCAGATGGTCCGAGGCAATGACCAGCAGCAGGGACAGGATGGTGAACGGGATAACATAAAAAAGAAATTTATAGAGCAGATAGCGGGTTAAGGATATGGGCGCACTGCGGATCATGTAAAAAGCCCCACCTTCAAGTCCCACTGAAGGGTAGACAAAACGCGCCGAAAGCGAGGTGATGATGAAACCGGTAAGGCCGATATTAAGAAAGGATATGAGGTTTGTGACGTATTCCTCTTCAAAAAAAGAGCGTTCAACAGGCAGTGATTTGAAATTGTAGAGATATACAACCACCAGGGCGGCGATCATGAAAAGCTGAGACCATTCGGCGGTATCCCGCAAAAATGCCTTTGATTCCTTTCGGTAGAATTGCAGCCACAGGGACGGGCGGTAGGAGAGGTTTTTTGCAAAGCTCCGGTGGCCGCCGAATGATTCCTGGGACTTTGAAAATCCCGGGAAAAACCAGTGGTGCATTGCCCATTCGGCAATAATGTACAGGGAAACCGGGGTGGTGAGTAGCAGGGCGAAAAGCAGCCAGTCCACCTGCCGGTCCATGAGATAGAGAGAGAGCAGGTTGGCGGCCCAGGCAGCCGGGACATAGGGGCCGGCAGGGGTTGCGATGCTTGAAAGATAATCGACGAACTGGGCGTACTGGTCGGGATTCACCAGGTTTTCGGGTTTCATCAGGCGGAACATGATGTAAATGAAAATCCCGAAACAAAGCGACAGGTAAAGGATGATATCCTTGGTGCGCCTGGCCGGGAAGATATTCACCAGGAGAATGATGATCAGCATGCCGAATGCCGAGGCGGTGGTGGCGGTGGAGACGACGCTGACCAGCATCAGCAGCCAGTAGATGAAGTCGGCATCAAAGACCTTGCCGTAGGCCGCAAAAAAAGGCAGCGAGAAGACGATCATCATCCAGGAAGTGAAAATTGTTGTGGTCACATAGCGCATGAAGAAAATTTCTGACGGCGGCACCGGTGCTGAAAAAATGATTTCATTATCCTGCGACAGAAATATGGTTGAAACCGCTGACACCATGCAGGAAAAGATCAGCATCGCAAAAAATGTTATCCAGGCCATCTGAAAGATCTTCAGGCTCAGGATGATGCCCAGCTCGCTCTGGCTGTGAAAATAGGTGATGACCTTTAATGACACCAGATAGATGAAATAGAACAGGCCGGCGCTGAAAACAGCTGCACCGATGGTTTTATACGGCACCTGTCCCGGCGGGAAAAACCGATTTTTTGACGACCATAGAAAGGGTTTGAGAAGGGTGAAGGAGGTTTTCATTGTTGTTTTCTTAAGTATTGTCGGCATCGTAAAAAGCACGATGCGGACGCGTATTCATCTTATAACTTATTGAAATTACTGGTGGCGATAATTCAGCTTCCGACTTTTTACGTTTCATCAATTATTCCTTAATGCGGCAATAACTTCATGGAGTTCGTAGGCGCCGGTGAGTTCCAGGAAGATTTCTTCAAGGCCTGAGTCTTCGAGTTTTGCCTCGGTACGCAGCTGGGCCAGGGTGCCGGTGGTTCTGATTTCACCGTGGGTGATGATGGCGATGTGGTCGCAGAGTTCTTCGGCGATTTCCAGGGAATGGGTGGAGAGAAAGATCGAGCCGCCCTGGCGTGCATGATTCTTGAATAGTTCCTTGACGATTTTGGCACTCTTGGGGTCAAGCCCTACCATGGGCTCGTCAACGACAATCACCGGCGGCTCAATCATCAATGCCGAGGCGATGATCAGTTTCTGGCGCATGCCGTGGGAATAGCTCTCAATGAGATGGTCCTGCCAGTCAACAAGATCAAAGAGCTTGAGATATCGCCGGGTGTTTTTGATGAAATTTTCTTCCGGCACCTGGTAAAGGCTTGCGGTGAATTGCAGAAATTCAATACCGGTGAGTTTTTCATAAAGATAGGGCCTGTCCGGGATGTAGCCGGTGGCCTGTTTGCAATTTTCAGGGTGCTTTGCAAGGTTCTGGCCGTGGATTTGGATTCTGCCGCTATCAGGTTTGAGCAGGCCTGCGAGCATTTTAATCGTCGTGGTTTTTCCTGCGCCGTTTGGGCCGAGAAAACCGAAGATCTCGCCACTCTTTACTTCAAGGCTGATGTTGTTCACTGCCTTATAGGTACCGAATGTCTTGGTCAGACCGTCGACCACAATCCGCTTCGTATCAGTTGGGGTGTTTTCCTTGCTCAAGAGAGTCCTCCGTGCCCATGACTTCAATGGTAAGTTTGCCCAGCAGGGCGCCGATCTTGATCATTTCCTTCGTTTCGCCGGAGATGAATTTGATGTGTGAGATATCCGCAGGAAACTGGTTCTTGGTGGTATCAAGACTTATCCAGCGGTCATCTAAGCAGACTTCGTTCCAGGCGTGGTAATAAAAGGCATCATCATAATAGACGACTCCGGCAACGATCCTGGTCGGGATCTTTGCATTCCTGGCCATTGCCGCAAACAGCGCCGCATGCTCGTTGCAATCGCCCTTTTTGATGCTCAGCGTTGTAAGGGCGTCGGGAATCCCCAGAACCGGTCGTTTTTCCAGATTATTATAGACCCATTCTGAAATAATCCGGGCTGTTGCAAGAGGCGGATCGTTCTCGTCAACCAGATCGCTCACCTGGTCGGTGATCGCCTGGTTCAGGGACTGGATATAGGGGGTGGACGCAAGTTCGTTGTCATAGCCAGAGCAGGGCAGGGAATTTATCGCAGGCAGGGATTCAATGGTCACGGTAAGCATGTCGCCTGCGAGCTGCTGGCGGTCGGTGTCGAGCTCCACCTCCGCTCCTTCAGGATAAGAAAGCCTGTATTGAATTGCGTTGAGTTTGGTGATATCCGGCATCCTGCCGATTATTGGCGCTGAAACCGCGCTTAAGATTTCCTTGCCTTTTAGGGCGATATCAGTGGCCTTGAATTCCGGTTCGGAAATAAAGACAAAACCGGCCGGCGATTCCTCCTGGATGACCTTGCCGTTGTCATCGATCCAGCTGTTGATCCGCACCCCGGAGAAAGTCTCGATAAAATGGTGCAGTTTGTAAACCCTGCCCTTGATCAGTTTTTTTTCATAGCCCCGATACTCCATGATCGTATCTTTGCCGGACAGGGAGATGGGATCGAAATAGGGGATTTTGATTTTTTCGCCTTCTTTGAGTCCCTCTTTCAAAAGATAGGCCCGCTGATTGGTGGAGATGAAGGGCGGTTTTTTAAGCCTGATGATATCTTTTATTTCTTCTTTGCCGGTGAGCAGGGTGAAATGCACGTCGTTGCCGATTACTTCCCCTTGGGCCTGCATCTGATAAAAGGGGGAAGAGAGTTTGAAGTCAAAATGTTTCAACAGAAAGGAATCGGTGAGTTCGGCTTTGACATCCATGCTTATCGGATGACTTTCATTTAAAATGTTGAGTCGCATGTAGGCGTTTTGTTCAAGGGCGACGGTCTGGTTATCGGTTTTATAAAGCCGGTTTTTGACGTAGCCGATTCGTTCACCCTGGAAATAGATCCCCATGAAACTTTCCTCCCTGCCGCGTTTGAGTATTTCGGTTTCGCGCACTTCAATGGTTTTGACAAAATAATCACGTTCCAGGAGCAGACCGAAAACAATCAGCCAGCAAGAAAGAAAGGCTATTCGTATGAGAATTGAGAAATTCATAGGAGAAATAAGTTGGGCCGCCGGGAACTATTGCCGGGAAATCATCCGACAACCCAGATGGCAACGTCGACGGCCATGGCGATTACCTGGCTTGATACGCCTTTAAACATGCCTTTGATTGAATCTTCGCCGCGGCGTCCCATGACAATGGTGCCGAAATCGTCGATCAACGCCTGGCGAACAATCTGCCTGCTCGGGTAAAGGCCCTTGTTGGTTGTGAGTCTGTAGATTCTTTCCAACGGGAAGCCTTGTTCAATAAGTATTTGTTCCGGGGCATGAAACAGACTGTCTTCACGGTTCATGTGAAGATCACACCAGTCTTTGCCCCAGATGGTATGACATTGTTTGGTGGTCGTGGCTCCCTGGTTTGCAAACATCGCCTCTGAATTAAAGAGCGTCACTTCCGCATAGGGGTTGCCTTTTAAAATAAAAGCCAGATGGTCTACCGCCTTCAAGGCATAAGGTGAACCGTCCACCGGCACGAGAAATTTTCTTGAATCAACATGGCCGTCGATAATCCACCGGGGAACATCATGGCATTTTTCCAGCAAAGAGGTGGAGACACTACCCATGATAAATTCTTCAAGCTTGCCGATGCCGCGTCTGCCGATGACCAGCGCGTCATAAAGACCTTTGCGTGCCTTATGGATTATCTCGCCATGTATACTGCCGCCGGTAAGTTTTACATCTGTTGATATCCGTTCAGGGGCGACGCCGCGACGTCCCAACTGGCTGACTGCTTCTTTCATGTAATGGTTTGCCTGATTGAGGCGCTTGCGGGTTTCTGGGCTGATGGCCGCCATCAGGTCAAGCTCGTCAACCCAGCCGCTGCCGGCGGCCATGGCCGAGGTGTGAACCACACAGAAGAGATCCAGGTGAATGTCTTCCAGATCGGTAAATAATCTGGCCAGGTAATTAATTTCGTTTGTCGAATACACCGAAGTGTCAGTGGCGACGAGGATTTTTCTTTCCATGGTGTCTGTGTTCCGTTTTATGAAGTCTTCAGTTAATAACTCAACTTTCTGGTTTGTTCTAATTGATTGAAATTCTGTAGTTATTTTGAAAATTAATGCCATTGATTCACTGTCGGAAGAATTCAGGAGCCAGTATTAAGAATTCAAAAATGACTGATTTTACAGCATTTCTCCTGTTTTCTGACTACTGAATTCTAAATTCAAATTGCCTAACTTGATCAAAGTCGCTGATTAATTCACTTGTGTTCAGTCAGTTAAGTCTACTCAGAAATTTCAATTAATAAGGGTCTCCATTCAGGTAACTGCAGGTTGTGCCAAGATAATTTTCAAAGACAATTTCCTTGCCGAACCTGCTGATATATTCAGGCAATATGGGTATTTTGCCGCCGCCTCCCGGCGCATCAATCGCATAAGTTGGAACTGCCAGTCCGGAGGTGTGGCCGATAAGTGATTTCAAAATTGTGATGCCGGATTCGACAGTTGTCCTGAAATGATTCGTACCCTTTGTCATGTCTCCTTGGAAAATATAATACGGTTTTACCCGGATAAGCAAAAGTTTATGCATTAATTTTTTGATTAATTCAGGATTATCATTAACGCCTTTGAGTAAAACTGTCTGGCAGCCCATGGGAATTCCTGCGTTTGCGAGGCGTGCGCAGGCAAGGCTTGCTTCCGGGGTGATTTCGTCCGGATGATTGAAGTGGGTGTTGATATAAATCGGGTGGTAACGTTTGAGCATATGAGCGAGTCTGATGGTGACCCGCATGGGCAGGGTGCAGGGGACCCGGGTGCCGAGGCGGATGATTTCAACATGGGGAATACTCCGCAATGATTTGAGAATCCCTTCCAGTTGATCGTCTTCCAGCAGCAGCGGATCGCCGCCTGACACCAGCACATCCCTGATTGCCGGCGTTTTGCGGATATATTCGAGGCCAGCGCTGATCGTCTCCCGGGTAATCTGCATCCGGTCGGTGCCTACTTTTCTTTTTCGGGTGCAGAACCGGCAATACATGGCGCATTGCGAGGTGACCAGGAATAACACCCGGTCCGGATATTTGTGGATCAGGTTGGGGACCGGGCTTAAGTTTTCTTCATCAAGAGGATCGGGGATGCAGACATTGTCTTCGAGTTCCTGAATGTCTGGAACCGCCTGCTTCCAGATCGGATCGCCAACCTTTTTGATCAGACTGAGATAATAGGAGTTAATCCGCATGGGATAGGTTGATACGACCTCATCAAGGCGGTGTGGGTCCATTATCTCCCACGGTAATTGGGCAGGTCGGGTGATGGCGTTCCGGAGAGTTTTTTCCCAGCTTTTCATTGATAATCTTTGCGGTTAATGGTTGGATTTACTATTCCTGTCTTGTCTTTTTCCCGTGTTTGCGCAAGAAGAACATCTCCCCGGAAGTTTATGTATCATAAAATTTAAGCGAAGAGAACAAGGAAACCAATCAATTATGCTTACCCAGGATTTAATAATAACTCTTTTGGTGATTCTTACCTCGGCCTGGTTCATGGGGTTTATTTTTTCCCGCATGGGTCTTCCCGTGATGCTGGGCGAGATCGTTGCCGGGTTGATTATCGGTCCGCCAATACTTGGCATCGTTCAGATGACCGACCAATTGGAGTTTCTTGCCGAGCTGGGAATATTTCTTGCCATGTTCCATGCGGGCATGGAAATGGACCCTAAAAAACTCCTGGCAAATATCTGGCCGTCAATCGCCACAGCAATCGGCGGTTTTGTTCTGCCTTTTGTCCTGGGTTTTTTCGTCACCAAGGCTTTCGGAGGCACGGTGTATCAGGCGCTTTTTATCGGGGTGGGATTGTCGGTTACCGCCATCGCCGTCCAGGCGGTAATCCTTGAAAATATGCAGATCCATCGTTCGGATGTCGGGCATGTCATCCTTGGCGCCGCCATTGTCGATGATATTCTTTCCCTGGTGACCTTGTCCATCCTCATCGGCATGGTCAAGAGCGGCACTCTTGAAATACACGAGTTTATAAAACTTATTTTCAAAGTGGTGCTTTTTTTCGGGGTGACCATACTTTCCGGTGAATTCCTGGTGCCGTTTCTCGGGAAACGCCTGAAAGACATCGGCGGCAAGGCATTTACCTTTGCCATCCTTGTCGCCTTGTTCTTCGGGTTGTTTGCTGAAAAAGCGGGCCTGCATTTTGTCATCGGTGCATTTCTGGCCGGACAGTTCGTGCGACGCGGCATTCCCAATGAAAAAGTGTATGAAATTATTAACACGAGATTTTACGGGTTGAGCTATGGCTTTCTTACTCCGATATTTTTCGTTTCCCTTGCTTTTCATCTGCACATCGACTGGTCGGTGAATTTTATCCTTTTTGCCTCGGCTATCACACTAGTTGCGGTTTTTGGCAAAGTTGCGGGGTGTTTTGCCGGGGTCCGACTTTTTGGTAGAACCAGTCGTGAATCTTTGTTGATCGGTTATGGGATGAATGGCCGGGGTGCCGTAGAGCTGGTTATTGCGGCAATTGTTATCAGTCTCAGTAATGAATTGATGGCAAAGGGCCTGATCGTCGAACCGCTACTTACCGGGACCCAGTTTTCAGCCTTGGTATTCATGGCATTTGTGACCACGCTGATCACGCCGTTGCTTATGAAGGCCTCGGTGATGAAAAGCTGCTCCGGGGATGAAAAGGAGAGTTTCTGCGCCTTGATTGATAAGAGTAAAAAAGAATAATCAAGAGAATGATGGGATTTTGTGGTGTTTTACACCGGCTCAAGGGGCAGGTATTTTGGTTTCCAGCGCATTTTATCGATGAGGGTTTCAAGGCGTTGCGGATCATTGTCATGCTGGAATCTACTGTAGACGCAGAGTCCGCTCAATCCCTCTTTAATCGCGGTTAGTCCTACTGCATGGGCAACTTCCCGGCTCACCTTTCTCAGGTCGTTCACCGGCGGCAGAAGTATGCCTTTTTTGAGATCGGCGGCAGATACCTGTTCGGCAACCGCTTTTGCCGCTGCGGTGAAAAAGGACGGCAGCACCTCCCTTGCCCCTGATGCCAGCACGCCCAGGCCCACTCCCGGGAATACAAAGACGTTATTGCATTGACCGATGCGGATTTTTCTGCCGCCGAATTCAACGGCCGGGAAGGGGCTGCCGGTTCCCACCAGGGCGCGGCCGTCAGTCCAGCGATAGACATCTTCCGGAACGGCTTCAGCCATAGAGGTGGGATTACTCAGGGGCAGGATCACCGGGCGTTCGGTATGCCTTGAAACTTCTCTGATTATTTCTTCGTTAAAGCAGCTTGCCTGGCCGGAGGTGCCGATGAGCACGGTAATTCCCGCTTGTCTTACAACGCTTGCCAGTGTTGCATCCTTTTCATCCTTGAACCAGGCAAGAACAGCCGGGTCTTTGGCGAATTTCTCCTTGTATGGATCAAGCCTGCGGCCGGTGGTCACCAATCCCCGGCTGTCAATGGTGAAGATTTTTTCACGAGCCTGGGTGGTGTTCAAACCCTCTTCCAGGAGCGCCGATTCGATCTGTTCGGCGATGCCGACCCCTCCCGCACCGGCGCCGTGGACAAGAAAGACCTGATCCCTAAGTTTCTGTTTTTTGATTTTCATGGCCGCGAGAATCCCGGCAAGGGTGATTGCCCCGGTTCCCTGGATATCGTCATTAAAGGAAATGAGGTCGTGGAGATAGGTGTCTCGTATGGCAAAGGCCTTCTGTTTGGAGAAATCCTCCCATTGACACAGCGCATTGGGATAGACGGTGCGGAAGGCCTTGGCAAACCGCTGGATGAATTTCACATATTCATCCCCTTGAAGCCTTTCATGCCGCCAGCCCAGGTAGTTTTCATCGGCGAGAAGCACCTTGTTGTCGGTCCCGACATCGAGAGAAATGGGCAGACAATGCCAGGGCGCGATCCCTGCCCCTTGGGTATAGAGCATGAGCTTGCCCAGACAGATGGCAATGCCGCCGGCCCCCTGGTCGCCGATGCCTAAAATTCCCTGATTGTCGGTGACCACTGCCACCCGGATATCACGGTGGCCGTATTGCTGGAGGATGTCCTCGGCCTGGTCGATATTATCGGGATAAAAATGCAGGCCGTTGGCCTTTCTGAACATGGATGAGTATTGCTGACAGGCCAGGCCCACGGTGGGGGTATAGATAATCCGCATGAAGCTTTCGATGTCGCTGGCGATGAGGGCATGGGCCAGGGTGGCGTTGCGGTCGAACAGCGAGCGGATATAGATGAATTTTTCAATATCGCTCTGCTTTTCATTGAATACCGCGAGATTATTTCTGATCTGGCTTTCCATAGGTCTTATGGCGGGCGGGATAAGGCCTTCCAGCTTCAGACCGGCGCGTTCCTTTCTGGTAAAGGAGGTGCCCTTGTTGGTATAATTGTTATTCTGAACGCCAAGCCCGCGGGTGAATACCTGGATTTTTTTCGTGTTCCCGTAATCATCGTAGATGAAGCTGTATGTGTCCTGAGGCATATTTATTCCTTGATGGCGTCGTAAAAAGTCGCTCTACTGCATCATAGCGGGTTCGCAAAATGCTCGACATATCATCTATATGCCTCCGCTTCCGCGACACCACTATTCTTTGTATATCAAGCTTTTTGCTTAGCCATCTTAAAGCGGTACGATGGACTTTTTAGGAGTCCATCTTTCCTTAAGTTATTCAGAAAAAAGCGATGCTTTGATGTATTCTCGGTTCATCCGGGCGATATTTCTGATTGATACGCCTTTGGGGCAGGCCTCTTCGCAATGCCTGATATTGCCGCAATTGCCGAATCCCAGTTCGTCCATTTTTCTGACCATTGCCAGGGCGCGACGTTTTCTTTCCGGTTCCCCCTGGGGGAGCAGGGCGAGATGGGAGATTTTTGCGCCCACAAAGAGCATGGCCGAGGCATTGGGGCAGGCTGCCACACAGGCGCCGCAGCCGATGCATTCCGCCGCGTCCAGGGCCTGTTCGGCTTTGTCGGCTGCAACCGGCAGGGCATTTGCATCTGGAGCGCCGCCGGTATTCACCGAAACATAGCCACCTTCGGCAATTATCTGGTCAAAGGCGCTGCGGTCAACAATCAGATCCTTGATCAGTTTGAAAGCCCGGGACCTGAAGGGTTCGATGACCAGGGTGTCGTGGTCCTTGAAGTTGCGCATATGGAGCTGGCAGAGGGTTGTTTTCTTTTCCGGGCCATGGGGCTCGCCGTTGACCACCGCGCCGCACGTGCCGCAGATCCCTTCCCGGCAGTCATGGTCAAAGGCCACCGGTTCTTCACCTTTGTGGATGAGTTGCTCGTTGACCACGTCTAGCATTTCAAGGAAAGACATGTCGGTTGATATGGGGCCGGTCTCAAGGGTCTGAAATG
>JAHJJF010000136.1 GCA_018823135.1 Pseudomonadota bacterium | reverse complement strand
TCGATCCTGCGCATCAGATTAATGTAATGGATCTCATGCAGCGCTTCAGGCGGGAGAGGAATACAACCATTGTCATGGTTTCCCATGATCTGAATCTGGCGGCAATGTATGGTGACCGGCTTCTTCTGCTCAAAGACGGGGGAATCGTCAAACTCGGCACTCCGCAGCAGGTTCTTGGAAAAGAGCAGTTGGAGGCAACTTATGGATGCCGGATGTATGTGGATGAGAGTCCGCTGGGGGATGTTCCTCGAGTGATGCCGGTTCCAAAGGAATTTTTAAGGGATTAATAATAGCGGGAAGAGTGTTTAGTCTTTGTCCCGGAACTTAGCTGCAACATGAGCATGCAGTTAAAGATCCGGTCCTGATTTCGGAATAAACAGCCAGTTTATTATTTCATGCGATTTTTTATATGGTAAAAAATTGCAGTCCCTGATGCAGCCATCCCTATGGCTCCGATTCCGACAATTATTCGATACAGGTTGCCGATAGGTCCGCCACCATGGTGGATGTTCTTGAAAGTATTAAGCCAACCAGGTCCCGTGTGATCGTGCTCGGGCTCATGGATGATCTGTTTTTCATGTTCATGGGGGACGTTTAGTCCGGAGAAGCTTATCAACAGGCCACTTCCAGCCTGCAGAATTATGAATAGCGCCAGGGTAATACCTATCCGCCTGTGCCATTTTCTCAGAGTCATTTCACTCATAGCGTCTCCTTACTATTTTTCTATAAAGTTATTCCATAAATCATTTTATATCGTGAAAAGAAAGTATTTTCCAAAAAATTGTTCAATAATATTGACAAAACATTATTTAACCCACCGACCCTATTGTATAGTCCAGTTTTTATTGCGTAGCTTGGGTTAAATACCCCGTCCCTTGGGGCGTTCGTTGCTGTTAAAGATACCCTGCTGCTTGCGGCGGGGTAATTCATTTTTTTTTTGGACCTGAAGTTATGATACTTTCAAGATATCAGGTGATGAATATGAAAGGATTGACCATAGGAAAATTGGCAAAAAGTGCCGGAATCGGGATTGAGACGGTACGGTTTTATGAAAAGCAGGGGTTGCTCGATCCTCCACCGCGAACCGAATCCAATTACAGGATTTATCCGGATGAAGAAATTGTAAAGCTCCGCTTCATCAAAAGAGCCAAAACATTAGGTTTTTCACTCAACGAGATCAAAGGACTGATTTTATTGACCCACGATCCCCATGCCACCAAGGCGGACATTAAGCGCCGAACTGACGAAAAGATCAAGGACATCAGACAGAAAATTGAAGATCTGACCCGTATGCTCGGGGCGTTAGAGCATCTCGCCGGGGCTTGCGACGGGCATGGTCCTGTTGCCGAATGTCCGATTATCGAAGCCTTAGTATCTGATATCGAAGATGAGTCCCATCAACATTGAATGTTCTCAACGCACAGCCGCACGTTAAAAAAAGTAGTTTGCTTCAGACCTTTTTTTCAGGATTTTCATGAAAAGTACATTTCGAGCTACTTTTTTCACGTCTGCTTTTTAACCGGAATGCAGACTTTGATCCTCAGAATAAAGAATTTATTCATAAATTTTAAAAGTTGCATGGTCTGGCGATGGAGAATTGTGAAACAGAAAATAATTAAATCAGCCCTTGACCCTGTAGTATTGTCCAATGTTTATAGTAAAGGTAACGACACAGAAAGAATAATTTTTTTTAAGAAAAGAATAAGCTAAATCAGGAGGTGATATCATGATGACACTAGGAAACATATTGTGGTTACTTATAATCGGGTTGTTTTTCGCTTTCATGATGAAAAAGGGCGGCGGTTGTTGCGGTGGTGGCGGGCATGAGAAACATGACGAACATGCCCACACCGAGAGCGGTGACGGCAAGAAAATCGACCCTGTATGCAAAATGGAGGTTGACCCCGGGAAAGCGGCCCATGAGACCGATTACCGAGGCGAAAAGATTTTTTTCTGCTCTACCCAATGCCGGGACAAGTTTGAAAATGCCCCGGAAACATTTTTAAAGAGCCATGATACAGAGAGTCATGGAAGTTGCCATTAGTAGAGAAATATGATGTAACGGAATTAGAAGAAAAAACAAAAGATTAAAATAACTGAAATGAAGGAGGGGTAGGGAAGGCATACATCCCAATATATAACCGATAATAAACAGAATTGTTAATTGATACATTCCGGTGACACCGGATGAGGAGGGGCCTTATGGATAATCACAAACATAACCATACAGAACATCATCACTGTCATGGCAAGTCGGAAGAACATCTTGATCCGGTTTGTGGCATGACGATTCCGGCAGGTGACCTCAAATCACATCATAACGGCGCTGACTATTATTTCTGTAGTGAGCATTGCCTAGACTCTTTTTCTCAATCTCCTGAAAAATATATTTCCGAAACCCTTGATGAAAACAATGAACCGGCAGCGGATTTTACTGACCCGGTCTGCGGTATGGCCACTGATGATCCAAAGGCATACACACCTTTAGAGCACAAGGGGGAAACTTTTTATTTCTGCAGTGATCATTGCCTGGAGAAATTTAAAAATGATCCCGGTCAATTCACTGGTACAAAAAAAGAAATCCCGGAAGATACCGAAAAACAATCCGGAAATGAAGGGGTTCTCTATATCTGCCCAATGGATCCTGAGGTAGAACAGTATGGACCCGGCGCATGCCCTAAATGCGGTATGGCTCTAGAACCGGCAACGCCTGTTTCTGCAGTTGTTACAAAAACTGAATATATCTGTCCCATGCATCCGGAAGTGGTTGAGGACTCTCCCGGAACCTGCCCGAAATGCGGCATGGCCCTGGAGCCCAAGACCGTGACCCTTGATGACGATGAATCGAATCCGGAATACGACGATATGCTCAGAAGGTTTATCGTCGGCGCAATCCTCAGTGTACCGCTGGTGATCATTGCCATGCGGGAAATGCTTCCCGGCGGGCATATTCTTGAAAATTATGCTTCCAACAGAGCCTTAGGATGGTGGGAATTGATTCTGGCAACCCCTGTTGTTCTCTGGGCAGGGTGGCCGTTTTATGAACGTGCTGTCCAGTCGGTTATCAATCGAAGTCTCAATATGTTCACCCTGATCGGCCTTGGAGTGTCGGTTGCCTTTATATACAGTCTAGTGGCTGTATTTTTCCCGGAATTATTTCCTCAAACAATGCGTTCAGCTGATGGTGCAGTGGGAGTTTATTTTGAGGCAGCGGCAGTAATCGTTACCTTGATCTTACTTGGCCAGGTTCTGGAACTTCGGGCCAGGAGCCGCACCGGAGCGGCGATTAAAGCGCTTTTGGGGCTTGCTCCCAAAACAGCGAAAAAGATATTTGACGACGGCACTGAACAAGACATTCCACTTGAGCATGTCGTAACCGGCGATCGTCTGCGGGTAAGGCCCGGCGAAAAGATCCCGGTGGATGGTGTTGTTCTTGAGGGCGCAAGCAGTGTTGATGAATCGATGATTACCGGCGAGCCGATCCCGGTGGAGAAGCATGACGGCGATAAACTGGTCGGGGCCACGGTGAACGGCACCGGTTCCTTGATTATGCAGGCTGAAAAGGTCGGGGCCGACACTCTGCTTTCACAGATTGTAAAGATGGTGGCCGATGCCCAGCGATCCAGGGCGCCGATCCAGAAACTTGCTGATGTTGTAGCCGGTTATTTCGTGCCGGTTGTCATATCTATATCTCTAGCCTCTTTTGTGATCTGGTACTTTTTCGGGCCTGAACCGCAGCTGGCTTATGCATTGATCGTCGCGGTTTCAGTGCTGATCATCGCCTGCCCCTGCGCACTGGGGCTTGCAACGCCGATGTCGATTATGGTTGCAACCGGCAAGGGCGCGACCATGGGAGTCTTGTTCAAGAATGCCGAAGCCATCGAGACGCTCCGCAAGGTGAATATCCTGGTGGTGGATAAAACCGGCACGCTCACCGAAGGCAAGCCGAAACTGACCGGGGTTGTGACCGCCGCAGGCATTGAAGAAAAGGAGCTGCTTTCCCTTGCCGCTTCACTTGAAAAGGGCAGCGAACATCCACTGGCCGAGGCCATTATCAGAGGCTCTGTTGAAAAAGGCGCAACCCTTTCCGATGTTAAAGATTTTAATTCCATAACCGGCAAGGGCGTATCCGGTAATGTTCTCGGGAAAAACGTACTTCTGGGAAATGCCCGGCTCATGGATGATTTCAAGATCAATGTGAAGTCTTTTTCCGAACAGGCGGAAGAAATGCGTTCCGAGGGTCAGACCGTCATGTTTGTCGCAGTTGACAACGAATTTACCGGATTGCTCGCAGTTTCAGATCCTATAAAAGGAACAACGCCCGAGGCTATCAGGCTGCTCCACAAGGAAAACATCAAAATCGTCATGCTCACCGGTGACAATCGCGCCACCGCTGAGGCGGTTGCAAAGAAGCTCGACATAGACGAGGTTGTTGCCGAGGTGCTTCCCGATGAAAAGGCCTCGGTCGTCAAGAGGTTTCAGGATAAAGGGCATGTCGTTGCCATGGCAGGCGACGGCATCAACGATGCCCCGGCCCTGGCCCAGGCCCAAGTGGGGATTGCCATGGGAACCGGGACCGATGTTGCCATGGAAAGCGCCGGAGTGACATTAGTCAAAGGTGATCTCACCGGTATTATTCGGGCACGGAAACTCTCCCGCGCCACCATGGCCAACATCAAGCAGAATCTGTTCTTCGCCTTTATTTATAATTCACTCGGGATCCCGGTAGCCGCAGGCATACTCTACCCGTTCTTCGGTATTCTGCTCTCGCCGATTATTGCCGCGGCCGCCATGAGTTTCAGCTCCGTTTCCGTGATCACCAATGCTCTCAGGTTGCGTGGCGTGAAAATATAAGGAGGTGGATCATGAACAATAAATTGAATGCACTGGCATTAGGAACGTCTGCGGCAATTGTTTCTGCCCTGAGTATGGTGATCCTTGGAATATTGGGTAATCTCGGGATATACAGCGGCGCAGTCGAAATGATGATCAAATGGCATATGTTTTTTTCATTAAGCGTTGTCGGCATCATCACCGGAATGGTTGAGGCGGCGGTCATCAGCTTTGTATGTATTTATATTTTCGGCTGGATTTACAATAAATTGGTTCATTAGTGTTTAAGCTGAAATTTCATGCAGCTGGTTTTGTAATTATCAAGAAAAGTAACAACTGAAGAAAGTTTTCGCAGGCATGGATTATTTCTTTAATTGTTCTTGGTAAATTATACTGAGAATTGTTGCAACAGCAGGCCGGTCAGCTGGATTTTTTCCAACATGATGCATTCTGACGGTTCCCGCCGGGTCGATGAGGATGTCTCCGCCGCGTTGGCTTACATCTGTTTTATCGTGCGGTTTTTTCGGGAAGTTGCCTCTGGCGATTTCCTTCATGTAGGCCCACCAGGTACTCGGACCCCAGATATCCCAAAAACCGGCATTCAGCATGCCGTAGACTCGATATTGTTCACGGGTTTCATCAAGCAGGACCGGCCATTTGAGTCCGGTCTCATCAATATAGGCCCGGGCAAGAAATCCAGTTTCGAAGGTAACCACAACCACTTTGACATTAAGCATTTCAAATTCCTTCTCATGCTGCCGCAACTGCGATAGGTGTCCCCTGCAGGGCAGTCAACCCAGGTGCCGATGAAAGACCATGAGTAACCAGGAAGTTGAATAATCCGTAAGGCGGTGTACAACTCCTTCCGTGTCTGTGAGACTGAAAATGGGGATCTGTTGCCCGAGCATGGAAGACGGCATGGCATACCTCAATTTTTAGAATTATGACCGGATCGTGAGACAGTAATGGTACTCACTTGAAAGCAATTTTAAATGCGGACGTCGCCAAACATCTAATCTTATCTGAAAAGTTGTTGTCGTTTGCTTGGAAATTTTTTTACTGGACAATTAATAACTCTTCATAAGAAGATAACTCATACAATAACAAAAGGAAGCAGACTTTCTCAATCTGGATATTTCGCTGATTCTCCCTGTTCCCCGCCATTCGTCAAATTTGTCTTACTGATTAGCACTCTAATAGTACCATCGAGTAATTATTTATTGATGGTTGAGACTTTGTGCAAACGCCTGATTTGTGATTCGCATATCGCGAACTGAGTAAATATTAACAATTTAAAGGAGACGGAATATGAAAAATAACTGGCTTAAAGGTTTACTGATTATTGCGGCATTCTCCTTGATGCTTACCACGGCAAGCGCCGAAGAGAGTCATCATGCCATGGAAGGGAAAAGCAGTGGCACCGGTGACCAGATGATGAAAGAGATGCCCTCTCAGGGCGGGCAGAAAGCATCCGGAATGATGGGCGGTGGCATGATGGACATGAAGATGGGAGGTAAATCCGGCGGCATGATGGGCGGCGGGATGATGGATATGATGATGGGAGGAATGGGTTCCTGCGGCATGATGGGATCTGGAATGATGCTGGGGTATAACCTTCCGGAAGAATATCAGAAATTTTTTGATGATACTTTGCAACTCAGAAAGAAACTCCATGATATGAAGTTCAAGTATTTCGAGGCCTCAAGGAATCCGGCAACAACCCTTGGTGATTTGAAGAAAATGGAAAAGGAAATGGCGGAGATTCAAAAAACATTGGCAGATAAGATGCCTAAAGAATAAGAATGAAAAGACGGTTTGTCGGGAGCGCTGAGAGTTCTGTGCTCCCAAGATATCCATCAAAGTGAATAAGAAGGTCAGATGAATTCGAGTATCGATGCAATATGTCAGGCTTGCTTGTTCTTTACTTTCGATCATGGTCTTGATGCGATCAAGATCAGGGGAACATTAAGAGGAGAAACCGATAAAAACCTATAAAAAAATATTTTTTTTGTTTGTGATGTTATTGGGTGCTGCCAGTTTTGCAAAGGATGCTTCTTCTCAAACAAGAGAATATCAGTTGACTATCGCCCAGGAGCAGATCGATTTCACTGGGAAAACAACCTGGGCCATGACAGTCAATGGTGGAATCCCAGGCCCAACTTTACGGTTTCAGGAAGGCGATTTTGCTCGTATCAAGGTCCATAACAAAATGGATGTGGATACATCCATTCACTGGCATGGTCTCCTGGTGCCGCCTGGAATGGATGGCGTGCCGTATATCAGCTTTCCTCCCATCGCGCCGGGAACCACCTTTGTCTATGAATTTCCCATCCGTCAAAGCGGTACATACTGGTATCATTCACATACAATGCTGCAGGAACAACGGGGAGTGTATGGTTCTATTGTTATTGAGCCACCACAGAAACGATTTCAGGTCGACCGGGATTATGTCATTTTACTTTCCGACTGGTCCGACGAAGATCCACATGCGATTCTCAAAACCTTGAAGCGTGGAAGTGAATGGTATGCCATGGAAAAGGGGAGCGGCCAAAGTATTATCGGGGCTGCAATGCTTGGCATGTTCGGGGATTATTTCACGCGTGAACTGCAGCGCATGCCTGCCATGGATATCGCGGACGTGGCATATGATAGGTTTTTAGTTAATGGCAAGCCGGAAGTAAATCTCACTGCAGAACCGGGCGACACCGTGCGCCTGCGCATCATTGACGGATCGGCCACTACTTTTTTCCATCTGGAGTTTTCCGGCGGCCCCATGGAAATCATAACAGCGGACGGTATTGATGTTGAACCGCTAAAAATGCAACGGTTTCTGATCGGGGTTGCTGAAACCTATGATGTCCTCATCAAAATCCCCGAAAAAGGAGCTTATGAGTTCAGGGCCACAGCCCATGATGCATCAGGTTTTACCTCTGTGAAGATAGGGGACGGTGTTTTTCATCCGGCGCCTGATGTGCCGCATCCGAATCTTTATCATGCCATGGGAAATTTGAGCCTGAAAAATATTTTTGCATTTACGCCTGCGGGTAGCATGGATATGCCCGATAGAGCCGTTGAAGCCGGAGAATTTGACAAACCCGGAAGTATGATGAGCATGCACTCAATGGGTGGCATGGAAGGTATGGACCATTCCATGGGGCAAGGGGAAATGGACCATTCTTCTGAAGGCAAAGGGAAGGGAGAACATGATTCACACGGCGAATCTGATATGAAGCATGGATCTTCAGATATGACAGGGATGCAGCATGATGAAGAGTCGATGTCAAAAATGATCCATCAAGATCATAAAATGATGGAGATGCATCATAGCAAAATGAAAAAGTCCGGCCACCAGGTCAATGCCAGCGGTAAGAAATTCAGCAATAATTTCCTGCCGTTGGCTTCCGATGTCTCATCTTCAGAAAATCTGGCGATGGATGGTATGGGTGACGAACGCCCATGGCCGCCGTACAAACAACTGCGAGCCACTCAAAAGACTGCGTTTGATCAGGGCAAAACTGTACGGGATATCCGTCTCACCCTGGATGGTGACATGGAGCGCTATGTCTGGTTTATTAACAAGAAAGCTCTTTCCGAAAGTGATTCCATCCTGATTCGTGAAGGAGAGATCGTCCGGTTCATAATGATCAACCGGACCATGATGCACCATCCCATGCATCTGCACGGTCATTTTTTCCGGGTGATCAATGGCCAGGGTGATTATTCACCGCTTAAACATACGGTTGATGTTGCGCCCATGTCCACCACGGTCATTGAATTTGACGCCAATGAGCCTGGTGACTGGTTTTTTCACTGTCATCTCCTTTATCACATGGAAAGCGGCATGACCCGTGTTGTCCATTACGACAAATTCACGCCGCCTCAAGAGGTCACTCAAATACGCCCCACGCTTTATAACGAGTCGTGGTATTTTTGGGGTCAAGCGGAAATTTTGAGCAGTATGACTGAGGGCTTTATTACTATTGCTGATACCCGGAATAATTTGACCTTTGAATGGGAGGTTGGATGGCAGGAGGTGGATGAAACCGAGTGGGAGGGAATATTCATCTGGGACCGGTATTTTAATCGATTTTTCTCAATATTTGCCGGAGCCGACATCTTGGGTGAAGAAAGTGAAATAGATCATACCCGGGTTATCCTGGGCATTCATTATTTGATGCCGTTCCTCATTGAAACCCGCCTCTGGGTCGATTCTGATAGCGGCGCCCGGATTAGTTTTGAAAAGGAGTTTGCTATTACTCCCCGATTTTCTCTCATGGGGGAAGCGGAATATGATACCCATGAGTCGGGGTGGGAGGGGAAAGCAGCTCTGAACTATTCTGTTTGCAAGAATATTTCACTCACCGGACAATGGCATTCAGACTTTTATTGGGGGGGGGGACTGATAGTTAATTTTTAACCTAAGTTCTGAATGGCAGTATCACCTTGTTGGAATAAAAATTTCAGATCACAATATCCCCAGCTCAGAAAACCATTGATAAATCCGTCTGCTCACCCAGGCGTCGGTGGAGGCGTATTGTATCTGGATAGGGGTAAGGTTTTCGGTTGCCCAGTTTGTCTGCTGGGCTCCTTTTGGGATGCGAATTCCAAGCAGGAGCGCGGCAAGGCCTCTTAACCCGTAGTTTTTGATTCGAGCCTGTTTGGCAAGGTCGGCGAGTTCTATAAACCCCGCTTCTTCAAAATCACCCAGCTCTTTGAGTTTTATAATGTCCTGGCCAATGGCGACACCGGCTTTTGCAACCTTGGGATCGGCGAGAATATTGCGCAAAGATTCAGGAAAGCCTAAGATTCCAAGCTGAAACAGAAATATCGTATCTTTTCCGGCAAGCTGAAGAAGGGATGTTGGATACTGTTGTCCTTTTCTATATGCTGGTCGTGTTTCTGTATCAAAACCCAGAAAAGTTTCACCTGCAAGTTTGCCAAGGGCATTTTCCAAGGCTTCCGGGGTTCGAACAATGCGGACAGCTCCGTCATAACGAGTGATGGAAAGCGAGTTAATCTCATCGCGGGTCATGCGCTTTTTGAAGCTGATTTTTTTGTTTGTATCCGTCATGATTTTATATTTATAAGGTATTTTTTCTGGACATGAAAAGCGAGCGTTTCCCTCCGCCTCGGGCGGACCGTGAGAGCTTCAATTAATTAAGAAATTGTTAATTCGGATATTTATCGGTGCACATGAAGAATTACCGGACACCGAGTTTTTCGAGTTGGGCCCAGGAATTTTCATGGTCAAAGAATCCAATATGCCGGAAAACTTCCAGACCTTGTTTGTCATAAAAAATTTGAGTGGGTACGGTGGATATTCCATATTTTCTGGCGATGTTTCTGTTTTCATAAATATCGATATAGAGGATTGACGCCTTGCCTGCGTATTCCTTTTTCAGTTTGTTGATCACCGGCGTCATCATCCTGCATGGAAGACATTTTTCAGAGCCGAAGTTCACCATGGTGACTTTGTCGGTGTTGACAAGAAGGGCAATGTCATCAGCCTGAGTTGCTGCCGGAATGAGAACAGCAAAGAAAAAAAAGATGCTGAGGATTTTATTCTGCATGGCAAATTTCGAGAAAAGGGGGCAGATGTTTAAGGTCATCCCTTTTGAACAAGTAAAAAGGGTAGAAGTAAAAAATGCAACAGTTAAGTTTTTTCATGTTTTTGGAAAATGTAATAAATTTTGCTTTAAGAAACTGGAAGGTATATTGTAACAAAAAGTGAGGCATTCGTAGATAAATAAAAATCGCGGGACCGTTGAAAAGTTTGCCGGTCAATCAACAGGGTCAGGATTTTAGATACATTACAGGCATAATAACTTTACTGGATCGGTCTTTTTTAGATTGAAGCCCTGCGGCAGGAAAGTACCCGCAAAGTGTATAGACTTCGACTCCGAGCCACCGGGAATGCACTGGTTGTTCCTGTTCAGACAAGAGGTAAGCAAAATTGCGAAAACTTATAAGTCCTATCAAATATCCAATTTTTTTTAGGAGGTTATCATGAAAAAATTTCTCGTTCTATTCTGGATTATTTTGTTGAGTTTAACCTGCTCAACGGTTTATGCGCAAGTTGAGGGAGGATCTCCTGCAGGTTTTTCGGAGCAGCAGATGCAAGGCATTACCAACTATCAGGTCCCTGTTGACCAGATCCGTGAATACCAGTTGCAACAGATGCAGCTTCGCCGTCAGGGAAGAGCGGGGTTTTCCAGCCAGGCACCTTATGGCGGCGCAGGTTTTGTGCCCGGCGGCAGGACGCCTCTGGGTGATGTTGGCGCCGGCAGTGTATATGGTCCAGGCATTCGTCCCGGCTTCGATCCTGGAATGGTAAGTGGGATCGGGCCCGGCGCGCGTTCCGGTTACGGACAGGGATTGGGAAGAGCCAATGCCTATGCCCCGGGATATGGTTCCGGATACGGGCCTGGAAGGAACACTGGTTCCTTTGGTCCCAGGTTTGCACAACGGTCCGCCATGCCGCCGCAAGGCAATTTCGGCATGTACCCGGGATTCGCGCCAAACAATTTTGGCCCGGAATCAATGATTTCGGGATTTCAATCTGCAATGTTTGGGAACGTGAACAGAGGTTTTATGCCGGAACAGGTCCGAAAATTTCTCGATGAAACAAAGGACTTGCGAAGACAGATACTGAATAAGAAATTCGATTATTTTGAATTGACTCGTAATACAGCTACCAAACCCGAAGAAATTGCCCGGCTTGAGCAGGAAATAACCGAACTGCGGAAAAAGATATTTGAAAAGGCGAGCAAATAAGACGGACCTGCTGACATTACCCCTCAAATTGGCGGATATTTTTGAGGGGTAAATCGTTTTATAAGCCCGGAAGGGGGTATAACAGGAGGAATCATAATCATGAAAACCTGTAGCCTGCATGACTTTATGAGTGAATTGACTCCATGGTTGGACAAGGATCACATCAGAGGAGTGTCAGTTGATGAACAGGGGCGATTCATCCTCTACTTCATGGATGGCATGAAAAATGTGTACCAGATCGATGACTGCAACCGGGAACAGATTGAAGCGGTCCTTAAAGACCTCAAGGGTAAAGGGGTGTCCGTGGAGTAGGTATGCCGCAGAGGATGCATCTTAGCTCTAAATCACCATAACTGTTTCCGGAGAGTAGTAATTTCGTCTTGTAATTCCTGCAGGCGCGTTCGGGACTCGCCTTCAATCCCTGAAATCATTTCAGTGCCCATTTTTTCTAGTTTGTGCTCTTTTTTTCTGATTTCTTTTAATATCTCGGAATCTCTTTGTACTCTAGCGATCCTGCTCATCACTTCTTTTATGGTAAATGGCTTCTTGATGAAGTCGGCTGCTCCGGCTTCAATGACTTTATCAAAGGTGTAGTCTTCGGTAAAACCGGTCATCACAATAATCGGGATTTCCGGATACTTTTTGGTAATTTTACGGGTAAGTTCGATCCCGTCCATTCCCGGCATGGAAATATCAGTCAAAACCAGATCAAAGGTTGGATCTGTTTTCAAAAGTTTGAGTGCTTCATCTCCGCTCAGGGCCGTGCTGCATTGCTGATCTGTGTTCTTGAAAACCTGTTGGAGCATTTTCAGTATGGTTTTGTCATCGTCTACAATGAGTACTTTTACTGCTTGATCCATTAGTTATCACCTGTATGAGCCATGATGGATGTATTTGATTGGGTAATTTTCAGCACATTCATGCCCTGTTTAGTTTTGGGGGCATTGAAAAAGAAAATTAATCTCTTTTTACGGTATTTTATGATTGCTTGAACAATGACAACTTCTGATATAGGATGGTCTCATAAACGAATGTAGAATTTCAATTTTTTTTTTGGGTGTTAGGGAATTGTTTAAATACCTTAATGTTGCATTATTGAAAAAACGTGATGGGAGACGAATTGAAAATTTTCTTTTTCTGTTCGTTTTCTTTTTTACCGTGACCGGATACTTCCTTGTTTCCGCGCAGGATGTTTCAAATCAGAAGGTCTATGTGATTCCCGTTTCAGGCGATGTAGAGCCGGGCATGAATGCCTTTATCAAAAGGGCCATTGAGGATCACCCGCATGGGCAAAAGGCGGTTTATGTTTTTGAAATGAATACCTTCGGCGGCAGGGTTGACTCGGCACTTCAGATCGTCGACACTCTTATTACGGTCCCCAGGGGCAGGACCATTGCTTATGTTACCGATAAGGCTATTTCCGCAGGCGCTTTGATTGCCCTGGCCTGCAATGATCTGGTGATGAAGCCTCATACGACCATCGGTGATTGTGCGCCGATTTCTTTTTCCAATGAGGGGCCGAAAATGATGGGGGAGAAGTTTCAATCTCCCTTGAGAGCGAAATTCCGAACTCTGGCTCGACGGAACGGCTATCCGCCGACCCTTGCCGAATCCATGGTGACCGATGAAATGGAGGTCTATCTGGTTGTCTTTAAAGATAGGACGGTCTACCTTGACAAGCAGGAGTTTGATGATTTGACCCAGGAAGAACGTGACGGCATCGTCAGCAAGAAGACCATTGTCTCCAAGGGTGAGCTGTTGACCATGGATGATGCCGAGGCCCTGGAGTACGGTTTTTCCCGGATGACTGCCTCAAGTATTGAAGAGATGCTCGGTCAGTTCGGAATTAATGATTATGACCTGGTGCGCATCGAGCAGAGCTGGTCGGAAACCTTTGGGCGATTTGTCGCGGCCTTTGCCCCGATTCTGTTGATGATCGGCATGGCGGCGCTTTATACTGAACTCAAGGCCCCTGGTTTCGGGGTGCCCGGATTAATCGGCATAATCTGTCTCGGACTTGTTTTCTTCAATCAATACCTGGTGGGGCTCGCCGACTATACTGAACTGCTGTTGATTGTTCTCGGCCTGGTGTTGATGGCCATGGAGCTTTTTGTGCTTCCGGGATTCGGCATTGCCGGAACCTTAGGTTTTCTTTTCATCGGCGCCGGCATGGTGCTTTCTTTCCAGGATTTTGTGCTGCCCGATCCCAACCTTCCATGGCAGGGTGATATTCTTTTAAACAACATTCTTCAAGTGATGGGTTCATTTGTGCTGGCCTTTATTTTCGGGCTTATGGCTATTCGTTATATGCTTCCCCGCTTAGGCAGGGTTGTTGACGGACCTTATCTTGATGAAACTCTGGCCGAGTCAAAGTCTTCGTTGGATGCATTTAAGAATATCCGGAGCGGTGATCGCGGGACGGTGATAACGACCCTGCGCCCGGCGGGAAAAGTGAGAATCGGCACGGAAGTTTACGATGCAATAACCGAAGGCGGATTTATTGACAAAGGATCTGAAATTCAGGTAATCAAATTATCCGGCAACAGAATAGTGGTTGGTCTCTGAAAGCCAAATGGGACAGGATTTAATTCTGTCCCCAACCGAGTGGGTGTAAATGAACGCCGCAATTTTAGCAATAATACTTCAATTTGCCGGGATCCTGGTGATCATCGCCGAGATAATTCTGCCCTCGGGCGGTCTGCTGTCAGTTATCGCCACAGGATTGTTCGGCTACTCCCTCTATGTCGTGTTCACCGAGTTATCAACCGGGGCGGGAATGGCCTTTATTGTTGCGGATATTATTATCATTCCGATCAGTATTATCGTTGGATTGAAAATGCTTGCCAGGTCTCCTGCCACCCTGCGTCAGGAACTGTCCAGTAAAGAAGGAGTTACTTCGCAATCACCGGAATTGGCGGGTTTTGTCGGCAAACATGGTGTAGCCGCAACGGTTCTTCATCCGGCGGGCACTGCCGTTATCGAAGGGAAACGATTGGATGTTGTTACAAGAGGCGAATACATTGAAAAGGATACCGCGGTGCTTGTTGTTGAGGCAACGGGCAACCGTCTAGTTGTTAAAGAAGTGGAACTCTAAATTTGGGGTGAAGGTATGGATTTTAGCTTGATGCAGTTCGGGTTGATAATTGTTGTTATTGCGATTATCGCGCTTCTTTATTTTGTCGGGTCGTCAGTTTCTCTGTGGGTGCAGGCAATTGTTTCCGGCGCCAGGGTGGGATTGCTCAATATTATTTTCATGCGGTTCAGGAAGGTGCCGCCGAAACTCATTGTGGAATCAAAAATCATGGCAGTGAAAGCGGGAATTGATATTTCATCCAACAGCCTGGAATCCCATTATCTTGCCGGCGGAAATGTTTTAAGGGTGGTACAGGCCCTGATCGCCGCCGACAAGGCCAACATCGCCCTTGATTTCAACCGGGCCGCAGCCATTGATCTGGCGGGAAGAAATGTCCTTGAGGCGGTGCAGATGAGCGTCAACCCCAAGGTCATCGAAACGCCGCTGGTTGCGGCCATGGCCAAGGATGGTATCCAGTTGAAGGCTATTTCACGGGTGACGGTGCGCGCCAATATTGACCGGCTGGTGGGCGGCGCCGGTGCCGAGACCATTCTCGCCAGGGTCGGTGAAGGAATTGTCACCACCATCGGTTCGGCGGAGACCCATAAAAAGGTTCTGGAAAATCCTGATTTGATCTCGAAAACCGTACTTGCCAAAGGTCTTGACGCTGGTACCGCCTATGAGATTCTTTCCATAGATATTGCCGATGTCGATGTCGGCAAGAATATCGGCGCTGAACTTGAAACCGACCGGGCCGAGGCGGACAAGAAGATCGCCCAGGCAAAAGCCGAAGAACGGCGGGCCATGGCCTTTGCCGTGGAGCAGGAGATGCGGGCCAGGGTCCAGGAAATGCGCGCCAAGGTGGTTGAAGCCGAAGCCCAGGTGCCGCTCGCCATGGCTGAGGCCTTCAGAGCAGGGAATCTGGGGATCATGGATTATTATAAAATGAAAAATATTATGGCAGACACCACCATGCGGGAAAAGATCGGTTCCCCCGACAAACCAGGTGAGGAGTCGTAAATGGAACTCGTTGATGTTGTCTTTGCTTTACTGGTCATTGCAGGAGTTGTCTGGAATGCAATCATGACCGCCCGAAGCAAGGCTCAAGCCAATAATCCGCAGGCCCAAACGGAGATCACTCCTGCTCCCTTAGAGCCTGCTGTTTATGAGGATTATTCAGCGGACGAACTTCCCGAGGTATTTTTTGCCGAAAACAAGTCACAGAATTTACCGGGGGTAAATTTATCTTTACACAAACCTGAAAAAAAATCTTCAGACAAAAAAAATGCAGATGCACAGCGTTGCAGAAAAAGTCCGGGACACTCCGGAATTCGCCTTTGCGACTTACGGAAGGCGGTTATCTGGTCGGAGATTCTTGCTCCGCCGGTTGGTTTAAGGAATGAGGAGAGGCTCTACTAACTGTTTGCGGTCGGTGAACAGGGGGGGGTGGATTTCATTGGTCAGGGTTTTTTTCTGCCGCCGGAAGATGTATTGGTGCATCATTGGATTGTCGGCTGCATTGAGTGATTGTCTGAACAATAAAAAAGGCCCCTGTTTCGGGGCCTTTTTTATTGAATGAGCTTGAGAACGGGTCAGTAAGGCTGGATGAGAATCTCCGCCGGGATCCCTAATTCTCTGTTGAGATTACGAATCATTTTCAGAGAAAGGGGACGTCTTCGGTGCAAAACATCGCAGACCCGGGAGTTGTTGCCGATATAGGGGCACAGATCCTGATTGGTCAGTCCCTGTTCTTCCATGATCCGTTTCAATAAATCAATTGGATCAGGGAAATCCTTGCTTTCTTCCCGGATTATTTTACCGGTCCATACCCGCGAGATCATGAGTTCGAGCAGATCATCGTCTGGTTGGCATTGATTTTCGTTAACAAGGTTTTTGATCCCCTCGCACATTCCGATATAGTTTTCCGTAGAATAATTCTCATGACCTATCATATGTACCTCCTTCATAGATCAACAGCTATCTGAGGTTATCTTTAGCCTAAGCACCGGAACGCGGCAAATTGTATGGACGCTCCGGTACTTGTCTTTTTTGAGGATTCTGGAATACATTTTTCGCTGTTTAAAACAAGTTGCTGTTCAGATAAAGATGGCAGGCAATACTTGCCGCATACCCCAGAGCGATAACCGGCATCCATTTGAGATGGGCGCCAAAGGTGTAAACACCCCGGGCGGAACCCATCAAAGCAACGCCCGCAGCCGAGCCGATGGAAAGAAGGCTGCCGCCGACCCCTGCGGTTAAGGTGACCAGGAGCCATTGCCCCAGAGGCATGGTGGGATCCATGGTCAACACCGCATACATTACCGGGATGTTATCGACGATCGCAGAAAGTAAGCCGATAAGAATATTGGCCTTGGTGGCCCCGAGGTCGAGATACATATAATTTGACGCAAGGGCCAGATAGCCGAACTGAGACAGACCGCCGACGCACAGGATGACCCCGTAGAAAAAGAGCAGGGTATCCCATTCAGCCCGGGACACCTTGCGCATGAAGTCAAAATGCTGGACGCTTTCTCCGGCAGGGCGAGGGAATGACTCGTTACCGGAACCAAGAACAGCATCGTATTCAAGCATCCTTTTCTCTTTTCTTTTGATGTAATAGGCAAAGAATCCCAGGTAGGAAAGGCCTAACATCATGCCTGCGGCTGGTGGCAGGTGAAGAAAATTATGAAACGATACCGCTGTGGCGATGGTAAGCAGGAAAAGAAAGATGATGCGCTTGGCGCCGAACTTCATCTTGACCTGTTCCGTGAGGGCGCTGGGAATGGTTTTAGCTACGGCAAAACTCATTATCAGGGCTGGAATAAACCAGTTGAGCAGGGCCGGGAAGAAAATCATGAAAAATTCTCCAAATGCAACCTTGCCTTTCTGCCAGACCATGAGGGTTGTAATGTCTCCAAAAGGAGAAAATGCCCCTCCGGCGTTGGCTCCTACCACGATATTGATACAGGCCAGCACAACAAATTTCTTGTTGTCGCCGCCCACCGCCATGACCACGGCTCCCATGAGCAGCGCCGTTGTGAGATTGTCGGCCACTGGAGATATGATGAAGGCCAGCAGTCCGGTAATCCAGAAGATAATCCGCAGGGAAAAGCCTCTGGATACCAGCCAGGTACGCAGGCGCTGAAAAACGTTTCGTTCTTCCATGGAATTGATATAGGTCATTGCCGAGAGCAGGAAGAGCATAAGCTCCGCATATTCCAGCATATTGTGCAGAATCGCGTCATGGGCAAGTTCGTAGTTTCCTGCCTGTGCATATACTATTGCCAGCAGGACCCAGATAATTCCTGCGGCTGCCATGACCGGCTTGCTTTTGCGCAGGTGCAGGTTTTCTTCAAAGATAACCAGGGTGTAGGCCGCGACAAACAGTCCTAATGCAGCATACCCCCATATTGATGTTGTGAGGTTGGCTATAGGGGAATGCGCTGCTGCCTCGCTTGCCATTGCCGGCAGAGCAGAAAACAGCAACATTCCCACTGCTGTAAGTGTTGTGTGCATTGTTGTAGTCCTTTATGGATTTTAAGCGGTTTCAGATGCCGAAAAAGAAGTAGATGCAGGTCATCATGACAACCATGTACAGAACTGTCATACCTGCGCCTGCACGAAAATAATCGATGGTTTTATAACCGCCCGGCCGCATGATCAGGGCATTTACCTGATGCGTCGGCAGGATAAAGGTGTTTGAACATGCTATGGCAACAACCAGCGCTGCCATTCTCGGATCTGCACCGGCGGTAACCGCCATGTTCATGGCAAGGGGTACCATGAGAACCGTGGCGCCTACGTTTGATGCAACCAGGGTGAAAAACGAAGTCAAAAGGCCGATGACCGTCAGCAGAACCAAAGGCGGTACGGTTCCTATGGCTCCCATGATCGAGTCGGCAATGTATCCGGCAGTACCGGTTTTTTCAAAGGCAATACCCAGGGGGATAAGGCCGCCCAGGAGGAATACCGTCATCCAGTCAACTGATTTATAGGCCTCGTCAATGCTCATTACCTTGGTGAGCACCATGCCCAGTGCACCGGTCAACAGGGCTATGGAAAGCTGGACCTTGAATCCCAGAATCATGATCAGGGAAAGAATAAGGCATCCCACAGCATATTTTGCCATGTGGGTTTTGATTATTTCACCCTGGATTTCTTCGGTGAATGTCAGGTCTGGTTTTGATTTGAGATTATGAAATTTTTCCCAGCGGCCCTGCAGAAGAAGGGCGTCGCCCGACTGCAGCGGAATGTCGGATATGCCGGCTACATACATCTTGTTCTGACGGAAAATCGCCAAAGGGTTGACATTATATCTTTTTCGGAAGTCGAAATTCTTCAGGGTTTTGCGGGCCATTTCCGATCTCGGGGTGATGATCGCCTCAAGCATACCTGCGTTGTTGGGGGAAAGATCCTCGGCAAATGTCTGGAGTTCATCTTTGAGCACCCAGCCAAGATCTTCAACAAGGAGCTTTACCATGTTTGCCTTGTCAACGATGACGATGTCGTCACCCGGGGCGATTGCTGCATCCCGGTCCGGAGCGAAATTTCTCATGACCCCGGGATGGTTGATGGCAACAACGCTGGCAAAATATTTCGGGCGAAGGCCGAGCTCGGCGAGCACGCGGGGGCCGTTATAGTTTTCAGGGATATGCAGTTCATAGATATTCCCGAAATCCTTATAAGTGCCCTTGAGGAGTTCTGACATCGGTCCACTTGTACTTTCTCCCTGGGAGCTCGGCAGGACAAAGCGTCCGAGAAAGATGAAATACAGGAGTGCTGCGATGGTCAGGGCCAGACCAACGGGTGTGACGGAGAAAAGCCCGAAGGGCTCGACGTCAGGGTTGGTGATTTTCATTACATCATTTAACAGAATGAGCGGGCTTGAACCGATCAAGGTGATACAGCCGCCGATGATCGCGCAATATCCCATGGGGATAAGGATTCTCGATACCGGGATGTTGGTCTGCTTGGCAATGCGCCGGGCAGCCGGCATGAAAAGCGCTGCCGCACCGATATTCTGCATGAAGCTCGAAATAAAGGCCACTGTGCCTGCAATCAGGGCCATGATCCGGCTTTCGCTTTTCCCGGCGAATTTCAGGATGATGCGGGCCATGGAATTCATTACACCGGTTTTATCCAGACCGGCGCCGATGATAATTACCGCAATGATTGAGACAACCGCATTACTGGAAAGACCGCTGATCGCTTCTTTGGGAGAAACGAGCCCCAGCAGCGGCAAAAGAACCATCATCATGATACCTACGACGTCAACGCGGACCCACTCGAAAATAAACAATAAAATGGCCAAAACCAGAACGGCTGAGACCATATACATTTCCACTGTCATTTTATTCCCTCTTTAATATTCAAAATTATTGTATTAAGGCGCAGCAATCTCGTATTACACCGCTTTTTAAGCGCAAACTATCAAACAGTTTTTCCGGAAGTAACGGTTTTTGTTGGGAATCGACAGAAAGTGCAAACAAACTTCTTTGCAACAGGAACTGTATGAAGAGATTCGAATTATAGAGCGTTACATTTCCATGAAAGTATCTTCACCACGCATGAAGCGGTCGTCGGTCGAAAAATATTTCGAGCCAGAAACGACCGCTTCATGCGTGTACAAAGATACTATATTCCAGAAGTTGCGAAGTTAAAGACCGGGATAGAAATGTTCTCGGGCATTTCATTTGCAATTTCAGGATCAGGTTCTGTTAAGCAGTACTGGATGTTAGGATGTTCAGTATGGATCTGCTCGATGATTTTTTCATGATTACCGAACTCGATGATGTGACTGAAATATAGTCCATGCTCTTCTGCTTTATCGGCAAATTTTTTGGCATATTGATTGCTTTTTTCAATAAATTCCGCAGTGGCAGCCTCTCTCGCGTGAACAGGCAGGCGGAGCGGCGCATCTGTGATGCTAGCTGCAATCACTGAGCACTTGATTCTAGCGGCCATTTTGACTGAATAGTCCATTAAAACTTTTGAAAAACCGTTGTCTGAACCGAAAACCAGAAGAGCATGGTCCTGGTCACGACTGGTTAGAATCTGCCGAGCGGTGGCATGTTCACCTGCTTCAGCAAATGTTGTTGCCATTGCAGCGGTTTCAAACAGTTTCCCAGGGGCTTTGGATATTTTAACTTCTCCCTCATTTGCCAGAGGTTTCTGAAGCGTATCGTCAGCTTCTAACATTTGTATTGATGTTTCATGCTCGCCGGCTTCAGCAAAGGTTGCGGCGGCCATATGTTTGTCAAAAAAATTGAATTTCATTGTAGAACTCCTTTATCTCTCTTCGTTGGTTAGATATTTTTTCAGTTTCCCCGTGGAAGACTGATGTGCTAATTTGTATTTTTGATTCAGACTCATAACTGTTTATGTAGACTTCTTCCCACCCTGGTTGTTTCCTCTAATAGCATTCGGAATACAGCAGCACTGGACAGTCGAAGTGCTTGAGTAAATTGGTCAGGGAATTAGCAATTTTTTCTTTTGTTTCATGAAATTTTCCTGACTCATTTTCTTCAGGAACCAATACGACGCAGAGGATGTCTCGGCGTTCTCTGGTAAATTCCGTTAAAGATTCCTTGAGGTTTTTATTATTGACTATCGATGTATAAGAGACTTCAATATTTTCCAGATTCATATTGTTGAATGCCGTCTTGGGGTCTGGATGTCCCGTTTCATCAGGTTTTCGGATGTGGATAACTTCCATTTGAGCCTCAAGTCTTTGGCACAGATTTAAGGCTTGGCGGAATGCTTTTCGGTTAACCATGTCCTGATTGTTTACCAGCAGGACCTTTTTATTGGAATTTTTCCCGGAACGCATGAATTGCCGAGCGGTATCGAATTCACCTGCTTCAGCAAAAGCCGCTGCACTCATTGCTTTTTGGAATTGTCCTAGGAAGTTTTTCATAATTGTCTCATCGTTTGTTGTAAAAGATTCTCATCCGGCACTGTGCAGGATTTCTGTAAGATTATTGTTGTTTGCCGAATAATCTTTTTGTTTTTCAGGACCTTTTTGGGGGGCAGTATTCATGAAATCCAGTGCGCTTTCATGGTCATTTCCTTCTGCAAATGTTATCTGCAGCATTAATCTGTCAAACCAGCTAAGTTGTTTTTTCATTGTCATCTCCAATTTGTCTTTTCTTAATTCTGCTTTTCATTTCTGAAATTCGGTTTTTATTGTTTCCGCTTCTTTTTTGTCAAGCGTTGCCATGTATTATTTCAAGTATCGTGCCAACTCGCTAATATTCTTATTTTATCTTTAATTCCGAATAGTTACGCGTTGTGTTGTCGTAAGCAGCAAGCGTTGCACTTTGTAACAGGCAAAAGGCTATATTTCCATTTTTCTATTTAAAAACAAGAAGTTAACCTTGTTGTTGCTTTTATGTGGATGCTGTTGCGATTTGCAACGATATGATGTATGGTTCTTTTAATGAAACTTGTTGCGCAGGGAAGTATGATACCCAGGATGTTTGGGAAGCGTTTTTGGTCGCTTGTTGACAAGGCAGGGCAGGGGCTTTGAAAAGATCCTGTTTGGGAATTCGAGGGGATTTTTTTCTCAGTGCTGGTCTTTCAACCGCGAGGACTCAACAATCATCGGCAGCAGTCTGTACTGACAACGGATGAAATTTTTTACATAGCTGTTCCATTAGTCGGGTTTTGTAACTTATTTACTTTTTGTAAACCCTTTACAATATGAGCGCCCCAGATGTTTCCGAAAGGCATACGAAAAAAAATAACCCTTGGTTTTTATTTTCTTCTTTTCTGTGTCATATTTATGGCCGCTGTTACCTATGGGATTGTTCGCGATGTCGGGCGTAGGATTGAACATGTTGAAATTATAGACGATTTTTTGAATACAACCCTGGAAGTGCGGCGTTTTGAAAAAAATTATTTCTTATACGGCAAAGAGGCTGACTATAAGGACAACATGGCTTTTCTCGAAAAGCTTCAAGGTTTGCTTCTGCACGATATAAAATCTTTAACCACCTTAATGCCGGGCGATGTTTTCAATAATTTATGGGATGCGGTTGGTGAATACAAAAATGACATGCAAAAACTCCAGGAGCTAAAAAAGAAATTTTTTACCGATCCTTCATTGTTCAATGAACAAATAATTCTTGAAAACGCTATACGGTCGAGGGGTAAAAGACTTACCGACAAGGCTGAACAGACTGCAAAAACAGAGCGTATAGAAATTAAAAGACTTCTGAATACAACAGGTAAAGTTCTTCTTTTTTCAATTGTTCTCTTTGTTTTCCTTTTTATTGTGATCGCCGGATTTTTGGGGCGGAATATTGTGCGTTCCCTGAAAACTCTGGAAGCCTATACCAAACAAATATCCCGAGGTGATTTTGTACTGGCGCACCCTGGGGTTGCTGATGAAGAAATCAATTCATTGTTACAGGCATTTAACCGGATGACCAATGAATTACGGATTCGTCAGCGCCAACTGGTTCAGTCGGAAAAGCTCGCATCACTGGGGACTCTGTTGTCCGGTGTTGCACATGAATTGAACAATCCTCTTTCCAATGTTTCTTCATCCGCCCAGATCCTTGCAGAAGAAATAGAGAATCCTGATATTGTTTTCAAGCGTGGGCTTATCGAGCAGATTACAGGACAATCCGACCGGGCACGGGATATTGTTCGCACCTTGCTGGAATTTTCAAGGATCAGGGATTTTACCAGACAGAAATTGCTCTTAAGGAGTCTGTTGGACGAAACGCTTGTTTTGCTTCGCGGTCAAGTCCCCAGTCATGTTGAGATCAGGCTTGAGATTCCGGAAGATCTCTATATCGTCGCGGACAAACAACGGATGCAGCAGGTTTTCCTGAATCTGATTAAAAATGCCGTCGACGTGTTGACTGAGAGAGGTATCGTCTGGGTTTCATGCCGTGATATCAGCAGAGGATCGGAAAACAGGGAGGTGGAAATTCTCATTGAAGACAACGGTCCAGGAATTCCTTTGGAGATACGTGATAAGATATTTGATCCCTTTTTTACTACCAAAGATGTCGGCCATGGTTCCGGACTCGGACTTTTCATTGTCCATGATATTATTGAGATGCACGGCGGAACCTTGCGGATCGACAGTCGAGAGGGTGAAGGGACCACATTTATAATCTGGTTACCCTATAAATCTGGAGAAGAGAAATGAAGGAAGAGTCAAGGATTCTGATTGTTGATGACGAGAAGATTGCGCTCAATAATCTGTCGCACATACTTACAAAAGAGGGATATGCCGTAACCGCCACCCAGAGTGGTCCTGGGGCTATAAAATATCTTGAATCTGAAGAATTTGACCTTGTGCTTACCGATCTGAAGATGGAGAAGGTTGACGGCATGCAGATTCTGAAGCGAAGCAGAGAGCTTCATCCCGACACGGAGGTAATCATGATTACCGGATATGCCACGGTTGATTCAGCCATTGATGCAATGAAGGCCGGGGCCTATCATTATATTGCCAAACCATACAAACTCGATGAAGTTCGAAAGGTTGTCAAGGAGTCCCTGGAAAAGAACCGTTTGAAAAAAGAAAACGCCCTCCTGAAAGAGCGCCTGAAAAATTACCATGGCCTAAGAGACCTGATCACCGATAATCAATATATGAGGCAGATACTCGCTCTGGCAAAACAGGTTGCCTCAACAGACACCAATGTCGTGATCAGTGGTGAATCAGGTACCGGCAAAGAGTTGCTGGCTAATTATATCCATAATAATAGCGTCCGGAGTGCCGGGATCATGGTAGCCATTAACTGTGGGGTCTTTACCGAGGATTTGCTTGCCAATGAACTTTTTGGTCATGAAAAGGGCGCTTTCACCGGAGCCGATGACGCAAAAAAAGGGCTGGTGGAGACAGCCAATAATGGGACACTGTTTCTTGATGAAATTACTGAAATGCCTCTGGCGATGCAGGTCAAGCTGCTCAGGGTTATTCAGGAAAAAGAGGTGTTGCGGGTTGGTGGAACCAGCCCCATAAAGGTCAATGTCCGCTTTATCGCGGCGACCAATCGTAATCTCCAGGCGGAAGTTGACAGCGGTCGTTTCCGCAGAGATCTTTTCTTCCGAATTAATGTTGTCGCCATAGAATTGCCGCCCCTTTCGGGAAGACGGGATGATATTCCGATTCTTTCGCTGCATTTTTTGAAAAAATATGCGTCGTTAATGGAAAAAGAAGTGACGACGATCAGTCCGGAAGTCTCCGAGATTTTGATGTCTTATGGTTTTCCGGGTAATGTGCGGGAGCTTGAAAATATCATAGAAAGAGGCGTGGCCTTGACCAACAGTCAGGCAATTGAGCTGAGCCATTTACCTGATGACCTGCGCGGTTCGGTAATGCAGACTTTCAGGAAAAGTGCCGGAAAATACTCAACCCTTGAAGAACTTGAAAAAACCTATGTTGAATGGGTGCTCAAGGAAAAGGGGCAAAACAAAACAGAAACCGCCAAGGAGCTTGGCATTGATCGTGTATCTTTGTGGAGAAAGCTGAAAAAATTCGGGTTGGAATAGCCCGGATCAGTGGTCTGCATGCACGGGAACTTCTGTTTCAGTAAATTTATCATCCTGCGGTTCTATCTCCTTTGTCCTTTTACTCAGGATAATCCAGGATTCCGTTAACATCCAGGCCTGTAAAGCCAGGGTCAAAACGCTTAATCCGCCAAGAAAATAATTCTTTTGCTCAAGAAGATTTGAAGCGTTACCGACCATTGCCCATGAGGTTGTAATCACCATAAAGATCATGGCCGGCAGTGTGACGATGATATTCTTGTTTTTGTGAATAAGGTAGGCGGTGATTGAGAGCAGGGCAAGGCTTGCCAGCAACTGATTGACCGCCCCGAAGATGGGCCACAGGGTCATGGCGCCTTTGCCGTCCCCTGAATAAAAGGCGAGCGCCATGGCGGTTCCAACCGTGATGCAGGTTGCGGGAATTCGTCCGGATATTCTTTTGAAATTCAGCCCTTCTGCAAGTTCTGAGATCACATAACGTTGAATTCTTGTTGCGGTGTCCAGGGTGGTGGCGGCAAAGGAGACAATGAACACCCCCATAATGGTTATGGCAATGTTTCTTGATATGCCAAGGCAGGTTATCATATTTGCCGCCCCTTCGATAAAGGCGCTTAATTGGGCGCCCAGTCCGTTTGCCGAGGCCCAGGAGGCGTAATGTCCTGCAAATGCCTCGCTGCCTGTAAGCGTTCCGCCTGAGGTGTGGATGCCCAGGCCGATTCCTGCAGTACACGCCATGATCACCAGCACTGCAAGCGCCCCCTCAAAGAGCATCGAGCCAAATCCAACAAAAAGCGCGTCTGTTTCACGGTTCAGTTGTTTGGAACTGGTGCCGGAACTGACCAGTGCATGAAATCCCGATACTGCGCCGCAGGCAATGACTACAAAGAGAAACGGAAACATCGATGGTGCGCCCTGGGGATTTGTAATCACCGCAGGAGCAACAATCGGCGGGTGCGAAACCACCAGGCCGCCGAATAGGAGTGCCATGGCGATGAGTAACTGGTGGGAGTTCAGATAATCCCGGGGTTGCAGGAGAAGGTCCACCGGCATGGCAGAGGCGATGCCGGCATACAGAAAAAGGATCAGCATCCAGACGAGAATCGGTGAAAGGCCGAAAACCTGCGGCATCTTGATCGGCAGATAATTGCCGGCAATGACCGCGATATACATCAGAGTGACGCCGATGATTGAAAGAACCAGGAGATTGGCGTTGCCGCTGCGGACTTTGGCGCCGATCCACAGGGCAATGGGGATTTCAATCCACACTGCAAGCACGGAGTTTGGATACATTCCGAAGAGGATTGCAATGATCAGCGCAAAGATGGCAATGACAATCCAGAGTTCGAGGAAAACGATTACGAAAAACAGGTTGCGAACCCTCGGGGAAATAGTTTTGCCGATTATTTCGGCCACTGATTTTCCGTCATTTCGTATTGAGATGACAAGGGAACCCATATCGTGGATGGCGCCGATGAAAATCGGGCCGAGGACCACCCATACCAGCGCAGGAAGCCAGCCCCAGATAACGCCGATTGCCGGGCCGACTATGGGGCCGGTGCCGGCGATCGATGTGAAATGATGCCCGAAAACCACGTCTTTTTTCGTGGGAACAAAGTCGATACCGTCTTTCAGGCGATGGGCGGGAGTGGTTCTATTGTTTCGTAAGCCGAATATTTTTTTGCTGAGGTATTGTCCGTATGTGCGATAGGCAACGATATACAGGGCAAAACAGATGGCAGCGAGGATCAGGGAGTTCATGATTGTACTTTAATAATGATGACTTCGTGAAAAGTCAAAACCTGAATTATCGCCCCTGATTATTTTAATAAGTTGGAAACGGAATACGCGTCGGTCTCGTGCTTTCTACGAGACCGACAATAATAGATTTTTTCTATTAATCAAAGCAGCAATTTTTTCTTTTGTAGGTGTTTTCTTCAAGATTTAAGCAATTGA
The DNA here is from genome assembly GCA_018823135.1 of Pseudomonadota bacterium. Lineage (NCBI taxonomy): Bacteria > Pseudomonadati > Pseudomonadota > Pseudomonadota bacterium. The sequence goes on along the minus strand of JAHJJF010000136.1, from coordinate 45,411 downwards.
AAGTGAGTGGTGTTGGTTTTCTTCTACTGCGAAAAATAGGAAAATGGACCTAACGAAGAGGGCGGGCATGGAATTTGGTGAGATTGCGAGAATGATCGCTTGGCGATAATATCCTGAAGCGGGGCGGTTATGGTGATAATTAAACGAGGAAGCTGGATAGTATGGACAGGATAACTTACAGGAGGAACTCGTTTTCAGCTTTTTGAAGGGAGGAAGCAAGTGCATCATCTATCCGTGCAAGTTTGGTAGAGTGTTTATGTTTCCAGGTATTACAGAAGGAGACGAATAAATCTTTCAGGATGCCGGTGATCGACTCGGTGGATGGACTTGCGATTGATTGGGTGAAATCAAGCAGGGTTTCAACAGGTACTTTTTGGGTGGTTGCCTCCATCAATGACATTTTTAATTGAACGCGGTCTTTATCCTTTTCATAGGAAAAAATGAGAACTCCTTCCCCCTGTTGCCGTTCCATCCCAACCTGTAAATCTGCTGGAACAATATTTTCAAGGGCCGGCGCCACTTTTTTGATTTTCAATAATACCGAAAGAGGAAAATCACGGAATTCGAGCTGGATGTAATTGAAGTTTTTGATGTCATCAGCTGCGTTAGGGATATCGCTATCAGCTATTGCAGCCGGGCAAGGGCAGAATGTTAACAATAACAATATCATCAGGCATTCAAACATTCTTTGAATTTTTTTGATTACTCTCATCTCGTTCACCTTCTGATCTTCATTGCTTTGTAACTTTAATTGCTTTCACTTATACAAGAGAGCAAGATTCGTGCTGAAACGGGCGATAAACAATTGAGATTTAATCAACCATATGTTTTTGCAGAGATTTTTCATGGCAGATTTTTTTCGGACCGGGCAGCAGCGAATCTTTCGCCGTTAAATTATTTAATCGCAGTAAGTTAGTTTTGGTTTGCATTAATTAATTTAATAGTTGAGTCTGGGCTGTAGAGGTAATCGCGGGGTTTTTCTATAGCAGTTTTTTTTCTCGGATAAAATCGATGAGTTTACGATGCGGGGAAGGGAAGGCATAGTTGTCGAGAACAGCAGGCACAACCCATTGATATTCCTGGGCTTCATGTAAGGTCGGTTGTGTGTTGTTATTTTCGAGAGCACAGAAAAAGCAGTGCAGGGTGATTTTATAGCGGGTGTAATTATGTTTGATGGTTTGGATTTTTGTAAGGTGCGAGATATCAAACTCGGTTTCCTCCTTGAATTCGCGAATCAAACCCTGTTCCGGGGATTCTCCCGGTTCAAGCCTGCCGCCGGGGAATTCCCATAAGCTTGCCCAGACGCCGTTTTTCGGGCGTTTCTGAATAAAATACTTTCCTTGGTGGATGAGCACGCCGGTTGCCATTTCCATGAAGATGGTCTCGTTGCTTTTTCCTGGTACCGGGCGTTCAGCAACGATGCCAAGTTCATAACTCCGACAGTTTTTGCTTGCCGGACACGTAACGCATAGGGGATTTTTATTGCAGACCAGTGCGCCCAGTTCCATGAGCGCCTGGTTGAAATATCTGGCCTTGCCTCTGGGGATAAGCTTGGTGGCTTTGTCCCAGATAAAAGAGAGATTTTCCTTATCTTTGATTGGCGTATCGATATTGAATATCCTGGAAAAGACCCGCTCCACATTGGCGTCGACGATTGGATATTCCCTGTTGAACGCAAGGCTCATGATCGCTCCGGCGGTGTATCTGCCGATTCCCGGCAGTTTCAGGAGTTCATGATGCGTATCAGGTATTGTCCCGGCATAATTATCAACAAGGATTATTGCGGTTTTACGAAGATTTCTTGCCCGGGAGTAATATCCGAGTCCTTCCCATAGCTTGAGGATTTCTTCTTCTGATCCGTTGGCAAGGCTTGGAATATCAGGAAAACGTTTGATCCATTTGTTGAAATAAGTCACCACCCGGTCCATCTGGGTCTGCTGCAGCATGATCTCTGAAAGCCAGATATGATAGGGTGTATAGGTTTTTCGCCACGGAAGATCGCGGCTTTGCTGCTTGAACCAGGCGAGAAGGTCGGTTTGAAATTGGAGGAGATTCTTCATGGTCAGCCGAAAAGAGTAATAAGGAGAACGCCGCAGAACATCAGTAAGGCTCCCAGACCTCTGTTTCTGATGTTACCTTCCTTGAGGATAAGCCAGCTTAAAAGCACGGTCAGCAGAATGCTGCTGCGCTTGACCGCAATCATGTACACCGCAGTGCTCAGGGAAATGGCAACATAATGGGTGGTGATCTGCGACATGAAAAGCCCTCCGAGCCACATTCCTTTTTTCTTGTGATCAAGTATTACACCCCAACGTATTTTGCCGGACAGGATGAGACCGGCCAGGATCAGGCAATTAAACACCAGGAAAAAGAAATAGGAAAAATACAGCGGCGATGAGTGGAGTAGAGCCTTTTTGCCGAAGGCTGCGGCAAAGGCATAGAGAAAGGCGACAATCAGCATCACCCAGGAACCCCTTTCATGGATAAAGGCAGTAAGGGGTTTGAAAATCCCATGTTTTGCCTGATCTAAATTGAGGACATAACTTCCGCAGACAATGCAGAGGATGCCTGCACCTCCCCAGAGGTTAATGGTTTCATCCAGGGTGATAAAACCGGTAAAAAGCATAAACAACGGAGTAAAGCTTAAAAAAGGCACGGCAAGGGAGATCGGCGAAACCTTGATCGCATAAAGATAGAGGAGGTAGGGCACAGCGTTGAGCGGCAGAGAGATGAGAAAAACTTCCCAGAAGGTTTGATCAAGTTCAGGCTGCGGCACAAAAAAGAAACCAAGGGCGAACAAGGGAATCGACCAGAAAAGCTCGATTCCCGCAACTTCAAGGGCGTTGAGTTCCTGATATGTTTTGACCGAAATGTCCCGTGTTGCAACAGCAAAGGCAGTGAGCAGGGCAAAGATGAACCAGATCATTATTTTTATCCGAAAAAGAGATAGCAGATGATGATTGCGGCGGTGACCCCGGCAACATCGGCAATCAGGCCGCAGGGCACGGCATGCCTGGTTTTTCTGACACCCACGGATCCGAAGTAGACGGCAATAATGTAAAAGGTGGTTTCGGTGCTGCCCTGCATGATCGCAACCATTTTTGAGACCAGGGAATCAACACCGTGGGTCTGGATGGTTTCAATCATCATGCCCCGGGCGCCACTGCCGCTCAAGGGTTTCATGAATCCGGTGGGAAGTGCATCGATAAAGGCAATGGGGCCGCCATGATAGGTAATCAAACCGATTGTATCCAATCCCAGGGCAATGACTCTGGTAATTTGTTCGATAAAGTCAAGAAGAAGATCCATGGCGCCGCTTGCCCTGAATACACCGATGGCGACGAGCATTGCAACAAGATAGGGGATTATTGAGATCGCAACCGAAAAACCTTCCTTTGCGCCGGCAATGAATTCTTCATAGACGTTAACTTTTTTGACAGCGGCAAGCAGGATAAACAGAACGACCACACCGAAAATTATTCCATTGCTCAATAAAAGCGAGACTCCTTGAAGTTCGGTTTTGTTGAGCTTGAGCATATATAATAATAGGGTAGTGATAATTCCCATAAGCCCGCCCACAAAAAGAAGGATCTGCGGTTGCAGAAGGTTGATCCGCTGATAGATGGAAACCGCGATGAGCCCGGCAAAGCTCGAACAGATTGTTGCAAGGAGTATGGGGATGAACAGTTCCGTTGGGTTTGGGTAGTTAAGCTGGTACAGATAGGTGAAAATGGTAATCGGGATCAGGGTCACCGAGGAGGTATTGATCACCAGAAACATGATCTGGGCGTTGGATGCCGTATCAGTGGAATCGTTTAATGTCTGGAGCTCCTTCATGGCTTTTAAGCCCAGAGGGGTTGCGGCATTGTCCAGTCCAAGCATGTTTGCTGCGAGATTCATCACCATGGCCCCCATTGCCGGGTGGTCTTTGGGGACCTCGGGAAAGAGTTTGGTGAATACCGGTGCCACCAGCCGGCTTAAGATTTTTACCATGCCGCCTGCTTCGCCTATTTTCATGATTCCCAGCCACAGGGACATGACACCGGTGAGGCCGAGAGAGATGGTGAAGGCTGTTTCCGACATTTTGAACAGTGCTTCCATGATTTCGGCAAGCACCTCGGTTTGGCCAAGGAAAATCAGGTTGTAGAGTGCTGAGAGCGCCGCCAGGAGAAAAAAGCCTATCCATATCTTGTTTAACAATGTTTGGTCCTATAGAAAATCAAGTCAACCGTTAAAGAAGGCTTTCCAGCTTTTGACTTATTTCATGTTCCGGTGCTGCGCCGACAAGAATATTCTGTTGCGCACCGTTTTTGAAGAAGATCAAGGTGGGCACGCCCCGGATCTGGAAGTGCTGCGAAGTAAGCATGTTGCTTGATGTATTGATTTTGGCAATGATTGCGCGGCGATGATATTTTTTTGCAAGTTTGTCAATTACCGGCGCAAGCATCTTGCATGGGCCGCAGGTCAGCGAATAAAAATCAACCAGAACCGGTAATTTCGCTTGATTAATAAATGTCTGAAAATCACTGTCCGACAATTCCACAGGTTGGACGCTGGCGGATATATCCAGGGGGTTTTTGCATTTTCCACATTTTGCCTGCAGGTGCTGCTTGGTGAGAGGAATTTTATTCGGTGTCCCGCATTGGCATTTCACAATTATTGTATTCATGATAGATTTAGGTTCCTAATTCAGAAAACAGTATGAACATTATGAAGATAACTTTTTTAGGCGTCGGCGAAGCTTGTGACGCGCAATATCCCAATACATCAATTCTGGTGGCGGCGGTTGAGGATGCACGTGAGCATGTCCTTCTCGACTGTGGTTTTACCACACCTCATGTTTATTTCAAATCCTGTTCTGATCCTGAGGCACTCCTGGGTGTGTGGATATCACATTTTCACGGGGATCATTTCTTTGGTATGCCCCTGCTGCTGTTGCGTTTATCGGAAATGGGCCGTGAAAAACCGCTGCTGATTCTGGGTCCGGAAAGCATTCAGCAGAAGATCGAAGCTGCTCTTGAGCTTGCCTATCCTGGAGTCGGAGAACAATTGGGATTTCCGGTTGACTATCTTCCTGTTGAACCTGGAAAGAGAGTTGAGGCGACTGGATTCCAATGGAAAAGCGCGAAAAATCACCACTCCCAAAGCGCCCTTTCGGTGTTGATCCGCACCGGACAGAAAAGTGTATTGTATAGCGGCGACGGTGGTCCGACCCCGGAAAGCCTTGCTCTGGCAAAGGGATGTGATCTGGTAATCCATGAGGCATTCTGCTTTGAGGGGGAAATGTCAGGACATGGTTCGGTCAGCAGGGCGGTTGAGTTTGCTCAAAAAGCAGGGGCGCCGCAACTGGCTCTCGTTCATATTCAGCGAAGCGAAAGGGAAAGCCGAAAAGCTGCGATCATGGAATATCTATTCAAGGTCAAGGGTTGCAGTGTCTTTCTGCCTGAACCCGGAACATCTGTGAAGCTCTGATGTCTAATGAAAAAGATAACCTGGGATTGAGCGGGATGTATTGATTATCCAGAATAAATGATTACAATCAGAAATCTGACAATACAAACAGAAATTAACTGTTTTAATTTTTAATAAGGAGAAAACAAATGCAACGATTCGGCTATGACAATAAAGATGTAGTAATGGACCGGGTAAAATCCGATGTGGCAACGATCTTCCTGGCCAAGGTTTTTTACTGGATGGCTTGTGGTCTCGGTTTGACCGCAGTCACCGCAGCACTGGTGGCAAACTCGGCTGCCGCCCAGCAGTTGATTTTTGGGAATCAGCTTGTTTTTTTCGGGCTGATTTTCGGGGAACTGGGGCTTGTCTTTTATCTGTCGGCCCGGGTTGAGAAAATTTCAGCAACAGCAGCAACCGGTCTTTTTCTGTTTTATTCGATCCTGAACGGCGCAACCCTTTCCGCCATCTTACTGATGTACACGGCAACATCCGTTGCATCCACCTTTTTTATCGCCGGTGGAATGTTTGCGGCTATGGCGGTATACGGCACGGTGACCAAGAGAGATTTAACCGGTGTCGGCTCATTCATGTTCATGGGCTTGATCGGTATTATCATCGCTTCGGTGGTAAATATTTTCATGCAGAGTTCCATGATGTCCTGGGTTATTTCCGCAGTGGGGGTAGTTGTTTTTACCGGTCTCACCGCCTATGACGTTCAGAAGATTTCCCGGATCGGCGCTTCAGGGATTATGCAGGGCGGCGAATCTGCAATTCGCAAGGGCGCAATCATGGGGGCCCTTGCATTGTACCTTGATTTTATTAATCTTTTCCTGATGCTTTTACGGTTGCTGGGCGACAGGAGGTAGACCTGAGAGAAAGAAAAATTAAAAAAGGGGATTTGCCTGATGGAAGCAAATCCCCTTTTTTTTATGGGATGAAGGAACGATTCCTGTGCAGGTTCGAGGTCTTATTGTATTGATTTGTACCTGGTTGCATACTTTTTGTTCAGAGTGGAAAGAGTTCTGAGATACTCCTCTTTGTAGACGAGACTTTCAGAGACTTCCAGTTCAGCAAGCATCTGCTTAAGGGGGTATCTGATGTCAATTCCGTATTTATTCATTCCTTTTTCATTTGAGCGGTCCAGGATGAGAATGCTGTAATAGCGGACCATCAACCTGAGATGAGAGTCCCGGCGAAAGAGGTAGGATTGGCCGCCAAGGGTGTTGAGGAAAAAACTTGCGTATTCGTAGAGATGTTCCAGGGGAAGATGGATTATAACCGTATCTGATCGGCATTTTTCTTCGTTTTTTGACCATTGATAAAAAAGCGCCATGGTCAGTTCGAGAATTCCCGCTTCCCTGGCGAGGATCTCCCTTGCGGTTTCGAGATCAGCTTTCCCCAGTACCCTGAAGAAATGTGCAGTGTTCTGTAATACCGAGATAAGGTTTTTCGTCTCATCGATGATTACCGGAGGGTTTTGGGTGAGTTTGGTGATGAGTTTTTGTGTAAATGCCTGGGTGCCCTCTGTAATGTTTCGTTTTTCAATATATTCCTGATCATCAAGATATTTGAAAAAATCCAGGATTTTCTGGTTGAGTTGTTCACAGGAGGGTTCATTCGATTTCTTATCAGCAAGCTCCATATCAAGCAATGGCGAAGGAGCAAGCAATTGGAGATCAGAGCTGATTCCTTGTTGTTCCTCGCCTGTTGTCAGGGTGGTTAATTGTTTTTCGAGATTTTCAACCTGTTTTTCCCATTCCTTTTTTTCCTGATTGACCCTTTTCTGGCTGGCCTTTTCGATTGTTTTGTCCCAGCTGATATAGGCGATCACCGCAAGGCAGATACAGACTACGATTGGCAGCAACCAGGGATTTCTCTGTTTGACGCGGCTGGTGGCAGTATTTTTTTTCATGGGCTGTGCACTCCTGGTCCAAATTGTTCATCAGTACGTTCATGGAGCGATTGGCGAATGTTGGTATTCAATTAATAGGGCAGTAATGTATCGTGCTTCCATCGCAACGTCAAATGAAAACATTTGCGCCAATCCTTTCTGAAAGTTAAGGTGCAAAGCAGGTTTGGCAGCGAAGGACTTTCGAAAAAAACATTTTAATGATCCGAAAAAAATCTGTATTATTTGATGAAGATGTTTCAGTTATTGAGAGACCATGTTAGGCCTGTCTAACCCGAAGGGTGAACAATTTTTCAACCCTATTCATGACATCGGGCTAATAAGCTTATTGTTTATTGGAACGAGCAAAGGATTCCAGGATGAACATTGACCATGAAAGGAAACAAACCAAGAGTAAATGGTATGAGAATTATCTTCCTTTTATAGCCAGATCGCCTGAAATGCAGATAAAGTGGCTTGTTTCAGTGTTCAGGAAGGGGACGTTGACCGACCAGGAAATCACTCCTTATATCAGGTTGCTGCTCACTGAAGAAAGCGAATACCGGATGGTTCATCTAAAGGAATTGTTTAAGGATGTTGAGCCATCTGTGTTGACAAAAATGCTCCTGGCTGCTGATATTTATGACACAATAAAACTCATGGGTATTTTACCAGACCCCATTGTTTCTGACCTGGTGATTGCGCTTAAAAAAACGCCCCCTCCTTATGAGAAAAACAAGGAACTCCTTGTAGACAGACTGTATAAGACGATCTATGACCGTTCGCATGGACTTCTTGACAAGGCGGCAGGATTGATCCTAAGCACTGATAACATCCCTGAAAATTTCGAGTTTGCTTATGGCAGGTTCAAAGAGATAATCCGAGATGAAGAATTATTAAGTTCTCTTTTCCCCAGGGCAAAAGTCTAGCCCGTGTTTCTCACGGACACTTCATCATCAAGGAACAATGGTTTTAATTGCATGGGGCTCAGGTAAATTTGGCTGAGTTTTGCATAATCAGCGTGTAAAAATACAGCAGCCAACAACTTTGGTTAAATGTCTGCCAAAGGCAAACAACTACAGCCGCATCTCCTTCGAAATCTTGCAGGCTCACTTCTCTGTCTCAGGGTGTTTGGTATATGCAAATAGAGCCAACACCTTGTTGCGTGAATCTGCAACCGTCCCGGTTTGTAAGAAAAGCGGCCTAGAAACAGGGATGTCCGGGCAAAAAAAAGCTCCCCGCCAAATAATTGGGGGGGAGCGGGGTAATCAACTAAAGGCAGACTATTATTATTTTTTCCCCATCGCCCGTTTTGAAGCTTTCAGTGGATTGACTTTAACTTGAGAGACAGCTAATTCTATTTTTGCGTGGGTCGCAAAATTGCAGAGCCCAAGACGCCATTTGCTCTCAGGGTTTGAATAAGAAGTACAAAATTTATTGTTGTTATTTTCAATAATTCTGTCGCAGCCTTCGCATTTGTCGATAATGTGTTTGAATAAACCACTGCTGTAAATTTCTGTTGAAGCCATCTGCGCTGCTTTGTCCACTTTTTTTCGTTCAGCTTTTGCCATGGGAGAATCCTCCTTTATTCATTTCATCCGGAATAAAGTGAAAGATGAAATGGAACTAATATGTGATTGCATAATGATTTTTAATTGTAAAGAATCATAAGTTTATTTGAAGAAGAGGACTTTTTTAAAAAAAAAACAGGATATTGTCAATAGAAATCTTTAGCATGACGCAGGTTGATTAAGAAAACAAAAGAGATATCCCATTGATTTAAAATAGATAACTTCCGAATATGTTGTTTTTTTGTCTGAACACTTCAATCGGAAGCGGATTCAAGTACAATTACTTGATTTTTTTATATAAAACGATCATTTTTGTATTTATTTCAATGTTTTTACAGAGCCTGACGCCGCGCTCTCGTCTGCGACGGGCATTTTTTTTGTCCGACAAATATTTGATTTTGTTCAAATTGCTATTGTATTCAGCACCATCTTGATTTATAAATTAACAAATGTTTGTTAATTTGATTCCCGTCAAGCAAAGGGGTTAGGTATGCCGATATTTATTTGGAAAGGAAAGAATTCCTACGGAGAAAAACGCAAAGGTAAATTTGAAGCGCCCTCAATTGAGGCGGTTGAAAATCACCTGAAGAAAATGCGGGTCAAGCCTTCCAAAATTAAAGAGGCGCCCAAAGACGTTTTGGAAAACTTTGAGATGTTCAAGCCCAAGGTAACCGGCAGGGACATCGTAATTTTTACCAGACAGCTTTCAACCATGATTGATGCCGGGTTGCCCCTTGTGCAAAGTCTCGATATCCTCGGTAATCAGCAGGAAAATCCTACTTTCAAAAAGGTGCTCAGGGAAGTGCGCGTCGATGTTGAGACTGGTACCACCTTTGCCGATGCCATGAAAAAGCACCCCAAGGTTTTTGATACTTTGTACTGCAATATGGTTGATGCTGGCGAGGTTGGCGGTATTCTTGATACCATTCTTTCACGACTTGCGCTTTTTATGGAAAAAGCAATGACCCTTAAGAAAAAAGTAAAGGGTGCAATGACCTATCCGATTATCTGTCTTTGTATCTCTGTAGTAATTCTTGGTGTTATTCTTATTTTTGTTGTTCCTGTATTCGAGAAAATGTTTGCGGATTTCGGTGCGTCTCTTCCCGTTCCGACCCAGATTGTTGTGGCCATGAGTAATTTCATCAAGGCCAAAATTTTATATATGATTGTGGGTGTTGTTGCCCTGGTGATGATTTATAAAAAGATTTACAGCACCGAAAAAGGCAAGATCAAGATTGATGGTATGATGATGAAAGTGCCGGTTATGGGTGAACTTATCCAGAAAGTTGCGGTTGCCAAGTTCACCAGGACTCTCGGAACCATGCTGCAAAGTGGTGTGCCGATTCTTGAATCCCTCAATGTTGTTGCGAGAACCGCCGGCAATAAAGTCATTGAAATAGCTGTCTATCGGGTAGCGGACAGTATCAGTGAGGGCCGGCCGATTGCGGAGCCTTTGGACGAGACAGGCGTTTTCCCGAGCATGGTTGTTCAAATGATCAATGTCGGTGAATCAACCGGTGCCCTGGATACAATGCTTGAAAAAATCGCCGATTTTTATGACGAAGAGGTTGACCAGGCAGTGGAAAACCTTACGGCCATGATCGAACCGTTCATGATGGTTTTTCTCGGCGGCATGATCGGTGGGCTTGTTGTCGCCATGTATCTGCCGATATTCAAGCTGGGCGATGTCGTAGGTTAAGCAAATAATTGTCGCCAGCTGTTGTGGTTCTTTGAACCCGGGGTTGAATGGATCGCCAGTTGATGTTTGGGACATTTCTTTTATGTAATCTTAATGAATATGCAGGGTGGAGGATATTATAGATGGGTGAAATAATAGGGGTTTTAGGAAGGGAAATTATTGATTCAAGGGGCAATCCCACTGTTGAGGTTGAAGTATACCTTGACAGCGGGGCAATCGGTCGGGCAATGGTTCCTTCCGGCGCTTCTACCGGCGTTCGAGAAGCTCTGGAGTTGAGAGATACCGGCAAGAAACGTTATATGGGCAAAGGCGTTCTCACCGCAGTCTCCAATGTCAATCAGAAGATTGGCCCGGGCATAGTCGGCCTTGAATCTACGCAACAGGTTATTGTTGACGAGACAATGCTGGAGATGGACGGCACTGAAAATAAGAAGAACCTCGGTGCCAATGCAATTTTAGGAGTTTCCATGGCTGTTGCCAGGGCCTCGGCGAATGAACTCGGTTTGCCGCTGTATTCCTATCTTGGCGGGGTGAATGCCAAGGTTTTGCCCGTGCCGATGATGAATGTGTTAAACGGCGGCGCCCATGCAGACAATAATGTAGATATTCAGGAATTCATGATAATGCCGGTGGGGGCAAAAAACTTTGCCGAGGCCTTGCGGATGGGGGTTGAAACCTTCCACAGTCTGAAAGCGGTCTTAAAGAAAGCCGGACATCAAACCGCCGTGGGTGACGAGGGTGGATTCGCACCGAATCTGCGGTCCAACGAAGAGGCCATGGAGTCCTTGCTTGAGGCGATTGTCAAGGCTGGTTATAAGCCAGGGAAAGAGATCTATATAGCCTTGGATGTAGCGGCAAGTGAAATTTATAATGCAAAAAAGAAAAAATATGTGCTGTCGGCGGAAAGCAAACCTGAAAAAACTGTTGATGCCTTGATAGCCTTTTATGAAGATTGGGTGAAAAAATATCCGCTCATATCTATTGAAGATGGGCTTGCCGAGGGTGACTGGGCCGGGTGGAAAAAATTAACCGCGCAATTGGGCGACAAGATTCAGCTGGTCGGTGATGATGTTTTTGTGACCAACACCAAGATCCTTGCCAGGGGAATTAAGGAGAAGGCCGCCAATTCCATACTCATAAAACTCAACCAGATCGGTACTGTTACTGAAACCATTGATGCTGTTGAAATGGCCCATCGGGCCGGGTTTACCGCGATTATTTCTCACAGGTCCGGAGAAACCGAGGACACAACCATCGCAGATCTGAGTGTGGCGTTAAATACCGGTCAGATTAAAACCGGTGCGCCCTCAAGAACGGACAGGGTTGCGAAGTATAATCAACTTCTCAGAATCGAAGATGAATTGGGTGCTGCGGCAAAATATGCGGGCAAGGACGCATTGGAATATATTTCTTGACAATATCCAGTGATTCTGGTTTGTTATGCATTATTGAACTCAAAGGAGGGTTTAGGGGATGACTCTTACGAAGGCTGATCTTGTTCAGAAGGTTTATCAAAATCATAATCTTACCAAGGCCCAGGCAACAGAAGCCGTTGAGGCTTTTTTGAAAATCACCAAATCCTGTCTGGAAAAGGGTGAAGACCTTCTGCTGAGTGGCTTCGGCAAATTCAACGTTAAGGCAAAGAATGCCAGGCGTGGGAGAAATCCGCAGACCGGCGATGAATTGATATTGGATGCAAGAAGAGTGGTTACCTTTAAGCCGTCCGGGATTTTACGGAGCAGGATTAACGGTGAGTGAAAGAGGCATCTGTGATCGCCCATTGATCAGTGGTGCCTGAAATTTTCTTCGAAGTACAGGTTATAAATCGGACGGGTTGGTTTCCCATTTAGGAAAGCGACCCGTTTTTTTTATTGGTATGAATTCTCTCCATCTGTTTGAATCGATAACATATTCAATACGAATGAATTCGTAAATGATCTGGTAGTCAGCGTGCTCCCATAAATCAATTTGTTGCTGGACGTTGAAACTGTCGGACGAATGTTCGGAGATTAGCAAGGCTCGCTTACCTCCGAGGCGGAGAATAATAATGAAATCAAAAAGTTTACAGGAATTGTCGGAATTAGTGGGCGGGGAAATTTCCGGTGATCCTGCGGTATTAATCAATAATCTTGCTGATTTTGATACTTCCGGACCAGGAGACATTACATATCTTGTCAAGGCAAAAAACATTGAAAAATTGGATGAGATTGCGGCTACGGCGGTTATTGTTCCTTTGTCCATCGAAAAAAGCGCCAAACCTTTGATCCGGGTCCGCGACCCAAACCTCGCCGCGACAATAATCCACAATTATCTGCTTAAGGAGTCTTTTCATGCTTTCGGTGTGCATCCCAAGGCCCACTTGGGTAAAGACTGCATAATTCCTGAACAGGTCAGCATCGGCCCCATGGCGGTAATTGGCGACCGGGTTAAAATCGGCAAAAGGGTGACGATTCATCCAGGTGTTGTATTGGGCGATGAGGTGGAAATCGGTGAAGATACCGAACTTCATGCAAACGTTTCCGTGGAAAAAGGATGCAAGATTGGTTCAAGGGTCATCATAAACAACAATACTGTTGTCGGCAGTGAGGGTTTCGGGTATGCAACGGATGAAAGGGGCCGGCATATCAAACGACCCCATGTGGGTACGGTTCAGATTGATGATGATGTGGAGGTCGGTGCCAATGTCTGCATAGATCGGGGGACCTTTGGGAAAACCTGGATCAAGCAGGGAACAAAAATTGATAATCTTGTTCAGGTAGCGCATAATGTGGTTATCGGAGAAGGCTGTCTTATCGTCGCTCAATCAGGTTTTGCGGGAAGTGTAACCTTGGGCTCCCATGTAATTATTGGTGGCCAGTCAGCAGTGCGCGATCATATCAAAGTCGGCAACAGGGCCATGGTAGCAGGGAAATCGGGCGTTTCAAGTGACGTTGAGGATGGAGCCGTTGTTTCAGGATTTCCGGCGATCCCGCATAAGCAATGGCTGAGGGCGGCAACCGCGTTTGTCAGGATCCCTGATTTGATTAAGAATCTTCATGCTCTTCAAAAAAAGGTGGATGCCCTTTTATTGAATAATCAAACGCATGAAGATACAAAAGATGAATAATGCCTCTCTTGATTCAATGTCATCAGAAGCCAGAGGCAGAATTCAGAATGGGCCATTTTACAGCAGTTCTTTTGGTTTCAGGCTACTGAATTCTAAATTCAAATTTAATTACTAAATCGAAGTCGCAGATTTATTCATTGGTATTCAGTTAGTTACGTATACTCAGAAAGTTCAATCTATTAATTTTTGGAGGACGATGGAATGAGTTCCGATAAAATACCGTTTCATATCATGGATATTATGAAACTGTTACCGCATCGATATCCCTTTGTTCTGGTGGACCGGATTGTGGAACTGGAAGAAAAAAGAATTGTCGGTCTGAAGAATGTCACAATTAATGAACAATTCTTTCAGGGGCATTTCCCGGAAGATCCGGTGATGCCGGGTGTTCTTATCCTGGAAGGTCTTGCCCAGACCGGTTGTGTTCTTGCCTATAATACAGAGCCGTCGATGATTGGCACGAAACTCGCTTATTTTACCGGCCTTGACGCCGTGAAATTCCGCAAGAAAGTTGTTCCCGGTGATCAGCTCTTGTTTGAGGTTATTGCGGTTAAAAGGAAGATGGGGCTATGGATATTAGCCTGCAAGGCTTTTGTGGATGGGGAGTTGGTCGCCGAAGCCCAGCTTAAGGCAACTTTTGCTTAGTTCATAAAACATCGGCACAAGAATGTTATTATCTCAGGATCAGGATACCGCCTGTTTAATTAAATTATGAGTAATCCCAAGGAAAATTAATGAGTATACATCCAACCGCTATAATTGATCCGGGCGCAGAACTTGACAGCTCCGTTACCGTAGGCCCCTATGCTATCATCGAAAAAGGCGTTAAGATTGGTGCCGGCAGCGAAGTTGCCGGACATGCGGTCATATCAGGATCGACGTTTATCGGCGAAAGAAACAAGATCGGCTCTTTTTCAACAATCGGCGTTCCACCGCAGGATTTGAAGTATAATAACGAAGATACCCGGGTTGTTATCGGTAATGACAATATCATCCGGGAGTATGTTTCCATTCACCGGGGGACCCCTTCAGGCCGCAGCCAGACTACCATCGGCAGCAATAATCTGCTCATGGCCTATGTGCATATCGCCCACGACTGCAAGTTGGCTGATTATATTATCATGGCCAATGCCGCCCAGTTGAGCGGCCATGTTGATGTCGAAGACCGGGTGACTTTCGGCGGATTTGTGGCGGTCCACCAGTTTACCCGTATCGGTAAATATGCCTATGTCGGCGGCATGTCGGGGATTACCAAGGACGTTCCTCCCTATTTGCTCGTTTCCGGAACCAGAAGTGGAATGAGGATTACCGGCATTAATAAAATAGGTCTGAAGCGGTCCGGTTTTGATAATGAAACAATCCGGAAAATGATGAAGGCCTATCAGATTATTTTTAAAACACCGGGACTCCTTCTTAAAGATGCCCTGGATCAGGCATTAGAAGAAATTCCTGATTGTGAGCCGGTAGAGTACCTGGTTAATTTTTTCAATAATTCTCAGCGTAATGTTGTAAGAGAAAGCAGTGATGACGAGTAAAATCGGCATCATCGCCGGAGGCGGGCAATTCCCGTTGCTTTTTGCCCGGGCTGCAAAAGAGCAGGGCAGGGAAGTCGTCGTCGTTGCGCACCGGGGAGAAACAATGCCTGAGCTGGAACAGGAAGTTGACTGTTTCCATTGGGTAAAACTCGGGCAGCTCGGGAAAATTATCAAGTGTTTCAAACAGGAAGACGTCAGTGAAGCCGTGCTTCTGGGGACGATCACCAAAACCAGGATTTTCAAGGATGTTCTGCCTGATATTAAGGGTCTGACCCTGTGGAATAAAATTGATACCCGCCAGGATGATGCCATCCTCAGAGCTGTGGCCGGGGCCATTGAAAAAGAAGGCATCCGCATCCTCGAATCAACGGTTTATCTTCAGCATCTTCTTTTCCCCAAAGGGATTCTCACCAAGAAGAAGCCCTCTGAGGAGCAAATTGACGATATACGCTTTGGGTGGCGCATTGCACGTTCTGTGGGCGAGCTTGATATCGGTCAGTGTGTTGTGGTGAGAGACCGGTCGGTGCTTGCTGTTGAAGCCATTGAAGGGACTGACGCCGCGATAAAAAGAGGCGGAATCCTCGGAAGTGAGAAGGCTGTAGTGGTAAAGGTCAAGAAACCCAATCAGGATTTCAGGTTTGATCTGCCGGCAATCGGCCGGACTACTATTGACAGCATGCTGGAAGTGAAGGCAAAGGTTCTGGCCGTGGAAGCCGGGCAGTCGCTGCTTTTTGACAGAGAGGCGGTGATTCGGCAGGCTGACAAGGCGGGAATTATTATTCTCGGGATCGAGGAACCGCAAAATGGCGAGCTTGCCTTTTGATACGCTGTTTGCCGCCTGGAAAGGCCGTTTCCTTGGTTGTCACGAAACCCACCACCTCTTGTGACCCGGATAGATTCTACCGATCCGGCGATAGAGTAAAAGGGTTTCTTTGAACCGCAGAATATCGAACAAGAAATTATGAATATCGAAGTGAACTTCATTGGAACAAAGATAAATGTTTTTTAATGCTTCTATGTTTCCATAAACGGTTAAGGTGAAAAAGGAACTAAAGTGGAAAGTAATTTTTGTTGATCAGTGCCCCTTTGATTTTCCTTCATTATTCGATATTTCTTGTTCGATATTTGATATTCAAATCAGTTCGCCTCCAGTGAGGGTGCTACCTGAGACCTCCAGATATGCTGGAGGAGTACTTATTAAAATAGTCTCCAGCCTCTGAACATTATGGGGCATTCTTAACGAATTTCTATTGATACAGCAGATTTGTCATGAAAGCCATGATACTGGCGGCCGGGCATGGAACCCGGCTCAGGCCCTTTTCCTTTAAACGCCCGAAACCCTTATTTCCGGTTTTGGGGGTGCCGCTGATCTATTATCATCTCAAACAATTAATCAGTTCGGGTTGCAAGCCGATTGTGGTCAACGCCCACTATCTCGGCGATCAGATGAGGACACATCTTGAGGGCAATCCTTTCGTGATCCTGCAGCAGGAAGAGGAGATTCTGGGCACCGGCGGCGGCTTACGACGTGCTTTGCAACATTTTGATGAAACGCCGGTGCTGGTCGTCAATGGCGACATCTTTCATACCATTGATTTGGCTGCAGTGTATGAAAAGCATTTGCAAAGCAATGCAACCATAACCCTGGTTCTGCACGATTACCCGCGCTTTAATACGGTGCAGGTATCGGATGATGGTCTGGTGACGGGATTTGCCACCGCGGAAAAGGCGGTTGGCGGCAAGGGAAGAACCCTTGCCTTTACCGGGATCCATGTAATTGATCCTGCAGTTCTTGCAATGATTCCGGGGAATGAATTTTATAATATTATCGACTGCTATCGGCAGGTTTTGCAGGATGGTGGCAGGATAAACGCTCTTGAGCTGCAGGGGCATTTCTGGAAAGACATCGGCACTCCGGAGGATTATCTGGGGCTCCATGCCGCGCTGTTGACCGGTAAGGATGTGCCAGCCAGTCACAAGCAGCGGAAGCCATTTTATTGTGCCGCGAATGTGCAGATGGGCCGGGACGTTATCCTGTCGGACTGGGTTTCCATGGGCCAGGATGTACGGGTCGGTGACGGTGCGAGACTTGAGCGGGTTGTGGTCTGGGATGGCGCGGATATTCCTGCCGGCGCACATTACCATGACACGATAATCATTTGACCGAATTTGTAAGGCGGATATTTTGTCTTCAGCGTTCCAACAAAAAATCCTGGAATCACTTAAGCAGGTCGCTCCGGAAATCAATCATGGGGCCTGCCGGTTTGAAACGCTTTCAGGGGACGGCTCTGATCGGTTGTTTTTCAGGGTGCGTTGTAATGATCATCAGCCGCTGATTGCGATTTTTCCTTCACACTCTTCACCCAGGGCGATGTCGGAAGCCCATGCCGCATACAGTATCGGCAAGCACTTTTATTCGTGTGGCATTCCGGTACCGGAAATTTTCGGCTTTGATCATGTTTCCGGTCTGATCCTCTGTGAAGACCTGGGTCAGGAACTGTTTCATGAATATATTAGCAGCCGATCAATTGATGATCCTGCGGTCAGGGAATTTTATAAACAGGCGATTGCAATCCTGGTCAGAATACAACTGGAAGGGCGAAAGGGATTTCAAACCCGATGGTGCTGGGATACCCGGAAATACGACCGGCAGCTGATGCTTGATCGTGAGGCAGGATATTTTTATCGGGAATTCTGTAATAATTTTCTGGGAATCAGCGCAGATGGTCAGAGAATCGATCAGGAGTTTTTAAGGCTTGCGGATCGTGCCGCGCAGGAACCAGCTGAATTTCTGATCCACCGGGATTTTCAATCAAGGAATCTGATGGTGAAACAGGGAATGATCCGCGTCATAGATTTCCAGGGAGCCCGCCTGGGACCGCTGGCCTATGATCTGGCTTCCCTGGTCAATGATCCTTATGTTTCCCTGTCTCACGTTGTACAGGAAGAATTATGCCTTTATTATGTAAACACGATCCGGGAGCACATATCTCTTGACAAGGATACCTTCTTGAAAGGGTATTATTATATTGCGTTACTCAGAAATCTGCAGGTTCTCGGCGCTTACAGTTTTCTTTCGCAAAGCAAAGGCAAGTATTTTTTTATGGATTACCTCAAGCCCGCCCTTGATTCATTAACAAGGCATCTGATGCTTCCTCTGGGGAGTGAGTTTCCGGCGCTTGCCGATCTTGCGCATGGGTGCGCAGAGAAACTGGCAGCGGTGATTGCCCAAAAGAACCATTAACTTATGTAAGCTGGAGAATATAATGACCCGTGAACAGTGTCCGCTCATAGCCCTTGTCGGAAGGCCTAATGTGGGGAAATCAACCTTTTTCAACAGGTTGTCGAAATCCAGAAAGGCCATCGTCGACCCCACTCCGGGAGTCACCCGCGATCGGCATTACGAACGAGTTGTCTGGAATGACCGGCCGTTTATCCTCATCGATACGGGTGGTATTGAGGTCGGGCAGCATGAAATGATCACCGGACTCATCCAGGACCAGACATGGCAGGCTGTGCAGGAGGCGGATATCATCCTTTTTCTGCTTGACGGAAAGTCCGGGGTGCTCAAAGAGGATTACGACATTATAAGTCTTCTTCGCAAGGCGGCAAAACCGATATACTATATTGTCAATAAGGTTGACGGTCCGGAAGTTGAAGATATCATGATGCCGAAGTTTTACGAACTTGGGGTAAGTGAATTATGGCCTGTTTCTTCGGAGCACGGCTATGGAATAACTACTTTTCTGGACAGTTTCACCGAATCGTTGAAAGAAGAAGAGACTGATGCTGATCAGGAATTGCCTGCCAATACGATCCGGGTGGCCTGCATCGGTCGCCCGAATGTCGGAAAATCCTCGCTGATCAATCGTCTCCTTGGCCAGGAACGGATGGTTGTCTCAGAGATGCCGGGCACCACCCGCGATTCGGTGGATGCCTTATTAACCAGGGGGGAAGATAATTATCTGCTGATTGATACGGCAGGGATAAGAAGAAAAGGCAAGGTCAGTGAAAAGCTTGAGAAATTCAGCGTCATGCATGCCTTGTCGGCCCTTGAAAAATGTGATGTGGCACTTTTGCTGATTGACGCCGGCGAAGGGATCACGGAACAGGATACCAAGGTCATGGGATATTGCCTTGAGCGGGGCCGGGCCTGCATAATCGTCATCAATAAATGGGATCTGGTCAAGGGCGACACCAAAAGGCAGAAATGGGTTCTTGATGAAGTGGAGCGGGCGACGGTTTTTGCCGGTTATGCCCCCAGTATGAAAATATCCGCCCTTTCCGGTTCCGGGGTGAAGAATATATTTCCGGAGATTCAGAAGGTCCACCAACAGTTTAGCCTCGAATTCACCACCAACAAGCTCAACCGGGTTCTCCAGAAAGCCGTGGAAATCCATACGCCGCCGATCCATAAAGGAAAGAGACTCAAACTCTATTATGTGACGCAGGTGTCGACAAAACCACCGACCTTCATCATCTTTGTGAACTATCCCAAAGGGGTTCACTTTTCCTACCACCGTTTTCTGGTGAATCAATTCAGAAAGGAACTCGGTCTTGATAAATCGCCGCTGAGGGTTGTTTTAAAAGAGCGGCAGCGGAAGAAATACGATTGATTCAAAAGATACCTTAATTTGGCTATTGATTTGTTTTTTCGTTTCAACATAGAATAGCAGTGGAAAGTTGCCTCTGCTCTCTTTCGTGTTTTAACGTAGTTGCAACATCATAAAACCCCGTCAGTTTCTCGTTACTATTGGAGGTTTTAATTGATGGCCGAATCTGCCTTTGTCTTTCATGCGGAGAAGCTGAGCCAGGGAAAAACCGCCCTGCTTGAGAACTTTCTCTCCCAGTCTCGAGCGTATCATACGGATGTCGCCGACCATATTGATTTATGGCGGCAGACCGTCTATACGATTACAGATTCGCTATCACAGTGGCTTACCTCATGCACAAAAGTTGATATCCCTTATGCCAGGGACCCCGCCCTCAACGATTCGGTAAATGAATTGGGAAATGAGCTTGCCACCCTGTTCAAAACAAGCGGATTGTTGTTTGATCAGTTTGGCAGACGACTGAAAAGGCTGCGCTCCGTGGTCATTGACTATGTGGCGCATTATATGGAAGACACCGGGCAGAGTATCAGCCCGCGTATTCTTGATTATTTCGACGCCCTTGAGATTGCTTCCTTTACCCGATGGGTGCGGGATGATGCGGCAAAACTGAAAAAAGATCTCCGGGAGGCCAGGCACTCCATCCTGTACGAAAAAAAGCGCTATTTTTCGATATTTCAAAAAATTTCCGAACCTGCCTTTGTTATCGACGGCAATATGAACTTTGTTGATGTGAATCATGCTTTTGAAGCCTGTTTCGGACTGCGGGCAGACGAGGTTGTCGGCAAATCCTGTTGTGATGTTGTCGGCAGGAAAGCCTGTACCTCCTGCGCACTTGAAGAGGCGCTTAAACAACAGACTTCGTTTTCCGATATCCAAGTTTCAATTGATGTGAATAATGAAATAAAAATCTTTTCGATGGCCGGCGCAGCCCTTGGTGACATGGGTGCTGATCTGCCGGGGGGACTGGTCATACTTCAGGATCTTACTGAGAAAATGAAGATTCTCGATGCACTGGAAGAGAGTGAGGAAAAGTACCGGTCCCTTGTTGAGAATGTCCCTGAAGTCACATGGCGGGTGGATCAGGACGGCAATCTTCTCTTTATCAGTCCCAATGTCCGGAAATTAACCGGATATAAGCCTGAGGAAATCATTGCTTCCGGTCCCGCGGGCAGATCCGAATTGATCCATGAGGATGACGCGGAAAAAGTCAGGGAAGAGTTCGGCCTGCTCTTTGCCGAGAATAAAAAATTCAATATCAGGTACCGGTTTAAAACAAAGGACGGCGACTGGATCTGGCTTCATGACCGGGCCGGCAATATCTATGAAAAAGACGGGGTCTGGATGGCCGACGGTGTGGTATCGGACATCACGGAACTGCAGCGCGTACAGGAAGAACTGGAGGAATACCGGGACTGGCTTGAAGATCTGGTTGACGAGAGAACTGAAGAGCTCAAGTTTTCCAACGAACAGTTAAAGCATGAGATTGATGATCGGCAACAGGCCGAAGAGGCGCTCATAAAACTTGCTCTCCGCCTCAAGCGTTCCAATACTGAGCTTGAACAGTTCGCCCATGTGGCGTCCCATGATCTCAAGGAACCGCTGCTTCTGATAATAGCCTTCAGCGAACGCCTGCTCCATCGTTATGGGCAGGTCCTCACCGGCTCCGGGGAAGAATATCTTGATCGTATCCTCAGGGCGGCGAGAAAAATGCAGCAACTGGTTGATGGACTGCTGCAACTGTCGAGAGTCACGTCAAGTAATCGCCAGTTCGAACCCATTGATCTCACCGACCTTATCCATGAAGTGGTCCAGGACCTTGAGGAAAGCATCAATCTGGCGGGCGGCAGGGTGGAGTTCGGCCCGCTGCATACCCTGAACGGGGACAGGGTGCAGGTCCGGCAATTATTTCAGAATATGATTACCAACTCGCTGAAATACCGGCGCGAGTATGTACCCCCGGTCATTACCGTAAAAAGTACGCTTATTGGTGACGAATTCTGTGAGATCACTGTTCAGGATAATGGCATTGGTTTTGACGAAAAATTTATCACAAAGATATTTCAGCCCTTTGAAAGATTACATGAAATACCCGGTTGCGAAGGGTCCGGAATCGGCCTTACGACCTGTAAAAAAATTGTCAGTCGCCACGGGGGAGAGATCACCGCAAGAAGCAAACCTGACCAGGGCGCTACATTTATTGTCAGATTGCCGCTCAGGCAGGCTGTGGATGAGGGCGCAGCAAAACTCGATCTCAGTTGATGACCTCCAATCTATGAACGTTGTTGCGGTTCAAGCTGTTTTTTTACCATGCAGCCTGATCCAGATCAGCACAAATCACTCACCGATAATTTTGACCAGTACTCGCTTTTTCCTGCGGCCATCAAATTCACCATAAAATATTCGTTCCCAGGTGCCGAAATCAAGTTGTCCTTTGGTGATCGCAACAACCACCTCTCTGCCCATCACCTGCCGCTTCATGTGGGCGTCGGCGTTATCCTCGTAACCATTATGTTTATACTGCGACACCGGT
Source organism: Pseudomonadota bacterium (assembly GCA_018823135.1). Lineage (NCBI taxonomy): Bacteria > Pseudomonadati > Pseudomonadota > Pseudomonadota bacterium. Next base: position 23,015 of record JAHJJF010000136.1, on the reverse strand, counting down.
TCATGGGGCGCGAGTTTTTCCAGCCAGACCTCATAGTCATGGTGCAGGCCGGATTCATCGTCATTGATAAAGACAGAGGCGGTTATATGCATCGCATTACAGAGGAGAAGGCCATCGGTAATACCGCTATCTCTGAGGCATTCCTCAACCTGGGGAGTGATGTTGATAAATGCCCGCCGGGTGGGCACCTGGAACCACAATTCCTTCCTGTATGATTTCATAAAGATTCTCCTGGTTTTCTTTTGATCGATAAACATAACCTGCATGAAAAGTTGTGGCGGGTTCAATGGTGCGGAATAGCTTATTGGTCTCATGTCAGGGTTAAACCACCGTCTTCAGACGGTCAGCTTTGAGCATGTAAATACTATGAGTTTCAGGCACAGAGGCAGAAGGCAGAGGGCACAGAGTAAAGTGGAATAAAGAAAACCATATGAAGAAATAACGGCACTGATTGTCTGTCGATCTACAAGGTGTTTGTTTTTTACACTTTGTGCCTTCTGCCTCTGTGCCTCAAGCTATCGGCTTCAGTCGATAGCGGTTGACTTATCTGTTTTTGTGTTTGTCAGCTGCGGCCTGATTTTTTCCCAGGTATCCACAAGCTCATGACGGTTGTTGAAGTTGACTGACAGGGTGAGGCCATCGGTTTCAAATGCCTGGCTGTGAGCCAGGGTGATATTGCCGGGCAGCGCAAGGCTCGACCGGAGTTCCTTGAACTGCGATTCGGCTTCAGTTAATCTGGGTTGTTTTTTCTCAGTAAGCCTGGCCATGAGATGCTGGGTCTTTTGAGGCGGGTTGGTTTCCTGATTCTGCAGGATATCCCGAAGCTCGGCATCGGACAGGATTGCAATGATATTTGTCCGGTTCCGGGCGGCAAGTTCCTGGCAGATTGAGGTGATTTTTCGTTGATTGCCGACGCTGAGGTGCAGAAACTCAATTGTTTCAAAAAGAGTCATGCGGTCGACAAAGGGCATCTTGAGCATCTCACGGGCCACAGTTTCATCAAGGACGCCGTTTTCAAGGGCCAGGAGAAGATGATCTTCAAGGTCCAGAAGATTGAGCAGTCGTTTAATCTGAAAGCTTCCCAAAGGAAGTCCCATGACCGGAAGAAATTTTTCCGCCGCAGTTTTTTCATCGATCCATTGCAGGGCTTTCTTGAAGAAGATCGCCTTGCCGATAACATTTATCTTTCCTGAAACACACATCTCCTCAAGGGCAATGGCCAGGGCATCGATGTTGGATGTTTTTTCCGACAGCACCATGCAATCACAGCTCAGCTGATCAAAAATTTCACGGCAGGCAAGGAGTCGTTTTTTGCCGGTGACGATCAGGTAGCTGCCGGATTCTCTGGCCAGGAGAATCGGCAGATGGAGAATTCCCACTCTTTGTATCGATTCTCGAAGCTCATCCGGAACATGATCACTGTTTGCCGGGGAAAGGCTGAAGGTGTCATCCAGATAGTTGATTTGATTAAAAAGAACTCTTGTGGTACGCATGAATTAACCAGCCCTTAAACTTTATGTAATGCTTATGATGAAACGATGCTGGGAGAGATCCTGAAAGATCGTTCTGTTTGATTATTGTTTCTTGCCAGCCCTGAAGCTTTCTGGTTGCGAAAGCGCAGGAATAAAAAAATCAAGCCTTGACACAACACTATACACATTATCAAAATTGAGAGCCATTTGTTACTTGTAAATAATCCTGCATCGCCTGATGCAGAATTGAACGGAGAATTGATTTGAAGGTCATTCTTATTGCGGCAGGCACCATCTGCGGTCGAATAAGCCCGGCCGGGTTCGGAAGCGGTCTTGACCGGGATTTTCTTGAAGCGGCGCGTGGGGAATCCGATGCCAGCCTTATGGGTGCCCAGACCCTTCGTGAATCCGACCCTGAGATGAAAATTGCCGGAGTCATACCGCAGAAAAGAATCCGGGCAGTTATTTCAGGATCGGGAGATATTCCGATAGATAACAGGAAATTGTTTGCAGGCAAGCCTTTACCAGTTATTTTTACCGGAGAAAAAGGCAGCAAACGTCTGGAGCAAAATCTTGCCGGCAGGGCGCGGATTATAATACTGCCGGAAATGGACAAGGGGCTTTCAATCAGCAGAGCCCTTGATGAACTCAGGGGTCTGGGTGCTGAAAAAATTCTCATCGAGGGCGGCGGAAAACTCAATTATGCGGCCCTGAAGCAAGGCGTGGTTGATGAAATATATCTGACCCTTGCGCCCTATGTTTCAGGGGATGAGAATGCTGCGAGCCTGGCTGATGGTCCTTGCCCCTTAGGGCTTTCATTCATGCAACTTGAACTGTATTCCTGTGAACCGCAGGAAACCGGCGAGGTTTTTCTCCGGTACCGGGTACAAAAGGAGAAATCGTAAATGCTTGACAAACAGGAAATGGCGATACTTTTTTCAGGGGGCACTGACTCCCTGGCTCTTTACGGGCTTGCCGCAGCCGGCAATCTTGAAGACCTGAAAAAACCTCGAAGGATTCATCTCCTGCATATGCTCAACGGCCTGAGCCGGTTTCACGACTTTCCACAAGCGCGTTTTCAGGTGGCAAAAGACATTCTTGCCAAACGGGTTCCCAAACCGGCAGACCTTCCCGAAGCTCTCTATGTCGAACTGGATATGGGGCGGCTTTTTCAGGGGCTCTGGCTGGATCATTATGAGGAATTGATGCCCCGGTTCAACGGCAAGAATCTTGTCTGTGTGGCGTGCAAACTTGCCATGCACACCCGGGCCCTTTTATATTCCATGGAACACCTCGTTCCGTCCATTGCAACCGGATACAGCAGCAAACAGGATTATTATCCGGAACAGACCCCGGTGTTCATGGAAAAAATTGCGGAATTCACCGGGCATTTCGGGGTGAAATCGACTTTCCCGGTGTACGAGGCGTTTGATGACAAAACCATTACCCGTCACACCCTTGAGGACCTGGGGCTGCCATCAACCGGCGGCGGCGAGAGAAAATGCCTTTTTTCACAGACCTTGACCACGGCAACGGCGAAGGAAATAGGCCAGTACATGGATGAGATGATTCCCCGGTTGACGGAATTTGTCGACTTGAAGCTTGCCGGTCGAGTCAAGGAGGCGGCCCGGTGTTTTCCACCCGGCAACACCCATGGCCTGAAGTGATGAAAAGGTTGAAAAATAAGTGAGTTCTCCTCCAGCATGGCTTTCGACCTCAGGTACCCCCCTAAAAGGGTGCCCTAACTACAGATTTGAATATCGAATATCGAACCGCAGAATAGCGAATGATGAAGGATAATACCGACAGATACCTTTTGACCTTCATCGTTTTGAGGAACGAATTGTCCGCATGAAAGGTCTTCTTCCTTAAACTTCATGTTGTTCACTTCGATATTCGACATTGTCCTCTAACAGAATATCGGACGATTGGCACCTTATTCGATATTTTGCGGTTTCAATAAAAATTGATTTTTCGCCGGATCCGTTGAACCTTTCCGGGTCCACCACCATAGGTGGTGGGTTTCATGAAAACTAATGGAGTTTTCCTGCCCATGCTGATCAGCTGCATTATTCCAACCCGAGATCGCAGCCTCATGGTTCAGGAGGCCATTGCCAGCGTTGTTGATCAGCGGCGGGATGATCTGGAAATTATTGTGGTTGATGACGGTTCGGTTGACGGCACTCTGGATGTTCTTGAAAAACGATATCCGTCTGTCGGCCTGATCCGGCTTAACGGGCTCGGCCCAGGTCCTGCAAGAAATGCCGGGGTGAGGGCCTCAACGGGCGAGGTGATCATGTTTCTTGATTCCGATGATTGCTGGCTGGCGGATCACGCTCAGGCATTGATTGATCTGCTCGGCAAGGGCTACGAGGCGGCCTACGGCACTACCAGGACCTTGGATCAGGTCAACGGCGGGGAGTTCTTGATACCGGAGTGCGGAGCCGGCATTCAAGGGGATTGTCTGCCGGAGCTCTTGCGGTGGTGCTCCATGGTGCCGTCCTCTTTTGCCCTGACCCGCGAGGCTTTTGACGAAATTGGCGGTTTTGACGTGCAGGGAAAGGATGGAATCGGCGAGGACTGGGATTTCTTTATACGCCTGGCTTCCAGGTTTGAATTTGGTTTTGCCGGCAGGGCGCCGATTACTATCAGACGTCTTCATCAGGGAAGTCTCTGTCGCCTGAGCGATCACCGTAAAATACTTGATCTTGTCCGGCGGCTGCGGGATATTATCAGGGAGTTACCAGAGACTGATTCTGTGGCGATGGATCGTTTTCATGCCATGGAACAAATGATTATCCAGAGAGGAGAACAATGGACAACCGTTCAGGATTGGTACGAGATGGCGAAAAAACAGGGGATGCTCTGAGATTTATTTCCAGTGATGATCATCGGAAAGCTCTTGCCAGCAGTGTCGACATCCCCGAACAACTTCCCTCATTCGCCTTGCCGCTCACCGCAGTGGGGATTTCCAATAAAACCGTCTGGGTGCATCTCCCCCAGGGCAGACTGCCTTTTAACGCCGAACTTCAGGTAAATCTGCCTGCTGATGTTCGCGGCATACACATGTCAAGGATGGAAGAAGTCATTTCCGAACTTCTTGAAATCCGTTTTACCAGCCTCAATGATTATGCCAGGGAACTGGGGCGCCGGATGCTTGCCCGGCAGCAGGGATGTCAGGGCAAGGTCAAGCTTTCCGGCAAACTGCCGTTTATCAGGGAAACACCGGTGAGCAAACACATGTCCATTGATTCTGTGGACATTGAGTCGAGGGCGGTTTTTGAAAAAGGCGATGCAGAAATTCTAACCTCAATCATGGCCGGTGCCGGAGTCTGCCACATTACAGCGTGCCCCTGCACCCAGGCGTATAACCAGGAGATCTATCCGCCCCAGGAATGTCCGCTCCCCACTCATTCCCAGCGGTCTTATACGCAATTGTCCATTGAAATGGATAACGCCCGGCCCGGGATTGACGAAATAATCGCCTGCCTTGAGGGTGCCTTACATGTCACCCAGGATTTATTGAAAAGACCCGATGAGGCGGAAATTGTCATGAAGGCGCATCAATATCCGCAATTTGCCGAAGATGCGGTGCGAGAGACAGCCAGGGCGGCAGGCAGGCGTTTTGCCGGGAGGCTTCCGGAATCGACGAAAATCCATATCCAGTCGTTGAGTCTTGAAAGCATCCACATCCATGATGTGCAATGCCGGCTAGAAACAACCCTGGGTGATATCAGCAAGCTTCTTCAGCCGGGGCGCTCATGACTGTTGTGGTAACAAATCTACTCAATGAATATCCTGCGAAAATATTTTATGCGCTGGCGGAGATCTGCGAAAAATTCAAGGGAGAGATGTATTTTGCCGGGGGCGCGGTGCGAGACTGGTATAGCGGCGAACGCACCGGAGACCTGGATATCACCGTGTCCGGCGATGCTTTTTCATGCGCCTCGCAGATGGCGGCGCGGTTGGGCGGCGCCTATGTGCCGCTTGATGAATCCGAAGGGGTGGCCCGGGTTGTCTGGAGAGATTTGATCTTTGACTTTTCCTCGTTTCGGGAAGGCGCCCGGTCAATTGAGGAGGATCTGCAAAAGCGCGATTTCACCATAAACGCCATGGCCGTTCGCTTTGAGCCGGAAAAAGGCATTGACCTCCAGTCATTTCAGGTCATTGATCCCACAGGCGGCATCAGGGATGTGAAGGATAAGATTATTCGGGCAACCTCTGATCAAGTCTTTGAAAAAGATCCGTTGCGGTTGCTCAGGGCGTATCGTTTTGCCGCAACCCTGGACTTTAAGGTCGAGGAAAAAACCGGGCAGCTTATAACTTCCCAGGCGCACCTCCTTGAAAGAACTGCGCCCGAACGAATCTCCTATGAGCTGGAAAAGATCATGCAATCCCCCCGGGCATATCAGGGCTTTTCGGCAATTGCGGCCAGCGGCCTGCTGTGGGAAATAATTCCCGAATTGCATTCCGGCGTCGGCCAGGTTCAACCGCAAAGCCATCATCTTGATGTTTTTTCCCATAACCTCGCGACCCTTGCCTGGATGGAAAAAATCTGTGCCGCGCCCCAGGAGGTGTTTCCGAAACACCATGGTTTATTTGTTGCATATCTTTCTACCGAAAGAGTGGTTGTGCTGCTGAAATGGGCGGCGCTGCTCCATGATATAGGCAAGCCATCGACCTGTGCACTACGTGAAGATAAAGCCGAGTTGAGCAGCTTGTCTGCTCAAACGAGACTTATGCCCTTGCGGTATAAAATTACCTTCCATAACCATGACAAGGCAGGGGAACGGATGGTGAAAGATATATGCGCACGGCTGCGCTGGAGCAGACGCGATACGGAAAAGGTTCTGCTTTTTATCGGCCTGCACATGTGGCCCTTTCATCTGAATAATGTCAGGGTCAGGGACGGGGTTTCCGCCAGGGCATGCCTGCGGCTCATCAAGGCAACGGGCCATGAATTTCCAGGGCTCTTTCTGCTGGCAATGGCTGACAGTCTGGCCGGGCAGGGCAAGGAAAAGCCTGCAGGCATGGAAGAATCCCTGGCCATGCTTTTTTGCGAGGTTGAGGCGCATTACCGGGAAAGCATCCGGCCGGTCCTGACCTTGCCCCGTTTACTTGACGGCCATGAATTGCAACACATTTTTAAACTGCAACCCGGGCCGATCTTTAAGGAGATATTTGAAGGTATTGAACAGGCCCAGGTTGAAAAAAAGGTAATCACCCGGGAAGATGCGATTGCCTGGGTGCAAGAATATATCCGGGAAAACAAGGGTGACAGGGAACTCCCTCCCATAGCCAGATAAACTGAGCGGTCAAATTTAAATTGACTTTCAGTGGAGCGGCGTTGTAGCCTGAAGTATCACAACTACCTGGAATGTTTAGCCATCCGAGGCTGTGCGATGGAGTCTTTTCGAGTTCATAAACTTTAATGTTTTATTGCCATTTGAGAGAAACATGCCCAAGAAAATAATCGCCGAGCCCCCCGGTTCCCCCACAACCTTCGATCCTAAACGTATTGAGGATCTTAAGCAAAAAATCACCCATCATCTCCTGACCGTTCAAGGCAGGGATCCGGAACGCGCCGGCATCAGAGATTTATTCAAGGCCATTGCCTACTCCATGCGTGATGTAATGGTGGAGCGCTGGATACAAACCCAGAAAAGTTATTACGCCAAAAAAAAGAAGCGGGTGTATTACCTCTCCCTTGAGTTTCTCATCGGCCGTTCCCTGGGCAATGCCTTGATAAATCTCGGCATTCTCGATGAGGTTACCGAGGCCGTGGAACAACTGGGTTTCGATCTGGAATCGGTACGGGAGGCTGAAGAGGATGCCGCCCTGGGGAATGGCGGCCTGGGCAGGCTTGCCGCATGTTTCCTTGACTCCATCGCCACTTTGCGGATACCTGCTTACGGCTATGGGATCAGATACGAATACGGCCTGTTTTATCAGAAATTACTGGACGGCTTTCAGATAGAAAATCCGGATAACTGGCTTAGGTTCGGCACCCCCTGGGAATTCGAGCGCCAGGATACTTTTTTCCCGGTATATTTTTACGGTCGGGTGAAAAGTTATACTGATGCCGATGGCAATTATCGCTCAAGCTGGATCGATACGGAGGAGATCGTCGCAACTCCCTGTGATTATCTGGTGCCGGGCTATAATAACGAACATGTAATCAATATGCGTCTCTGGACCGCCAAAGCATCGCGCGAGATCGATCTTTCCTGTTTTAACAAGGGTGATTACATCTCTGCGGTCCAGAGCAAGGTCAAATCGGAAACCGTTTCCAAGGTGTTGTATCCTTCGGATGACATTCGGGAGGGACAGGAGTTGCGTCTCAAACAGCAGTATTTTTTTGTTGCTGCTACTTTTCAGGATATTTTCAGGCGCTATAAAAAGAAGAACACCACCTTTGCGCAGTTCAGTGACAGGATTGCCGTACAGCTCAACGACACCCATCCGGCCATCGCCATCCCGGAATTGATGCGGCTCTTCCTCGACATTGAGGGGCTGCACTGGGAGCAGGCCTGGAAAATATGTGTAAAAACCTTCGGCTATACCAACCATACCTTGATGCCCGAGGCCCTGGAAACCTGGTCGGTTGAATTGATGGCGCGAGTTCTGCCCCGTCATCTGGAAATCATTTATGAAATCAATCGACGCTTTCTCAAAGAAGTATCATCCCATTATTCCGGCGATGTTGAGAAGTTGAGAGCCCTTTCGCTCATTGAGGAAGGCTCTGTGAAAAAGATCCGCATGGCGCATCTGGCCATTGTCGGCAGTCATTCGGTCAATGGTGTGGCAATGCTGCATACCCATCTCTTGAAAACCCGAATTTTCCCTTTGTTTGATGAATTATATCCAGGTAAATTTAATAATAAAACCAATGGTATAACCCAGCGCCGGTGGCTTTTGAAATGTAATCCCGGTCTGGCCTCGTTAATAACCGAGACTATTGGCGATAAGTGGATAACCGATCTGGATCAGCTGAAACAATTGAAGCCCTTTGCCGAGGAAAAGATTTTCAGGAAGAAATGGCATAAAGTCAAAAAGGACAACAAGCAGCGGCTGGCCAGATTGATTGCTGAACAATGCGGCATTGAAGTGTCGGTTGATTCGATGTTTGATGTGCAGGTCAAACGTATTCATGAGTATAAGCGCCAGCTGCTGAATCTCCTTCATGTGATTGTTCTGTATTTCCGATTCCTGGATAACCCTGATCTGAAAGTAGCTTCCAGGACGGTAATTTTTGCCGGTAAGGCTGCCCCGTCCTACTGGCGAGCGAAACTGATCATTAAAATGATTAATTCCGTAGCCGAGGTTGTCAATGCTGATCCCCGGATAAACGGCAGACTGCGGGTGGTTTTTATCCCGAATTATGGGGTGTCGCTGGCGGAGAAGATATTTCCGGCGTCCGACCTCTCCGAACAGATTTCAACCGCCGGCACCGAAGCCTCGGGCACCGGTAACATGAAATTTGCCCTGAACGGCGCGCTTACCATCGGCACCCTTGACGGCGCTAATATCGAAATCAAGGAGGAGGTGGGCGAGGAAAATATGTTCATTTTCGGGATGAATGCCCAGGAGGCTGAAGCTGCCAAGTCTGGTAATGGTGTTACCCCCATGCAGGTCTATACTGAAAATCCTGAGGTCAGACGGGTAATTGATTCAATCAGCGACGGGATGTTTTCCAAGCAGGATCCCGGCCTGTTTCAACCCATTGTCGACTCTCTTCTCAGTCGTGATGATCCGTATCTGCTGCTGCTTGATTTTGAGGATTATATCCGTGCCCAGCATGAAGTGGGCCGCGCCTATCTCGATCAGAAGACCTGGATGCATAAGTCCATATTGAATGTGGCCGGTATGGGTAAATTCTCCAGCGACCGGACAATCAGAGAATATGCAGAGGATATCTGGGGTATTAAGGTCTGATTTCATAGTGCCCGTCCATAAATGGTCCTTCGAAGTCTGCGCTTATCTCGCCCAATCTCAGCGTCATACTTAAAAAATAATCCTCGGAATATCATGTATATGCCTGCGGTTATTTTTTAAGTATTCCTTGATCTTGAACAAAAATACTCATATATGGACAGACACTAGTCAATCAAAAAAAAGGTGAATTCTATGAAAGTCGTGGCTTTTAACGGCAGCGCCAGAAAGGGCGGCAACACCGCCCATCTGTTGAACACCGTTCTTGACGCGCTCAACAAAGAAGGGGTCGAGACGGAACTGGTTGAGCTGGCTGGCAAAAATCTTGCCGGCTGTATTGCCTGTTTAAAATGTTTTGAAAATAAGGACGGACGCTGCGGGGTCAGCAACGATGAGATGAACAGCTACATCGACAAGATGAAGGCGGCGGACGGCATCATCCTTGGTTCGCCCACCTATTTTGCCGATGTGTCCACCAATATGAAGGCATTGATCGAGCGCTGCGGCATGACCTCGCGGGCCAACGGCGATATGTTCAAACGCAAGGCGGGAGCAGGTGTTGTTGCAGTGAGGCGCTGCGGTTCCGCCCATGTTTTAAGTTCGCTCAATTATTTCTTCCTCATCGGCCAGATGATTGTGGTGGGTTCATCGTACTGGAATATGGGGATCGGTGGGAACCCGGGCGATGTCCTGAAAGATGAAGAAGGCATCAAGACCATGAAGGATCTCGGAGTCAATATGGCCTGGCTGCTCAAGAAATTGTCTTGAAACGGCAATTGCAAAATTAATTGGTATTGTGTCCCCAGGTATATGATATCGCGCTGAAATAATGGGAATGAGACAAGGGAAAGGCTGTTTTGATGGCTTATGCCGACCTTTCTTCGAAGAGGAAAAACGGGCCAAGGGAATATGGGATTATATTGGATACTATGATCAAAAGCGATCGGCCGACCAGAAAGCATCAACCAAGAGGACTGCCAATCCTGCATGAGGACAAGGATATCATTGTGGTGGTGAAACCTCCGGGGTTGCTGACCATTGGCACTGATCGGGAAAAGTCGAGAACGGTCCATTATCTGCTCAATGATTATGTCCGCAAGGGGTATCCAAAATCACGCAACCGGGTGTATGTGGTCCACCGCCTGGATAAGGATACGTCCGGGGTACTTATTTTTGCCAAAAGCGAACAGACTAAAAAATTCCTGCAGGAGGATTGGGAGAATACCGAAAAACACTACCTGGCAATCGTTCATGGTCGACTGACGGTCAAAGAGGGAACGATCTCCTCCTATCTGGTCGAGAATAAAGCCCAGAGAGTTTACTCGACCAGTGATGCTGCCAAGGGGAAGCTTGCTCATACGGCTTACAAAGTTTCTGAAGAGTCAAAAAGGTTCAGCCTGGTTGATATTCATCTTCTCACTGGCCGCAAGCACCAGATCCGCGTGCACTTTGCGGAAAAGGGCCATCCCGTCGTCGGTGACAGGAAATACGAGAATAAGGACACCGGTTCAAAACGGCTCGCCCTCCATGCCCGCTCAATTTCTTTCACTCACCCCTTCACCCATGAGCTCATGACCTTTGACACCGGGATACCGGAGGATTTGATCCGACTGTTCCGTAAGCTGTAGCCGCGAAAGTTGCACCGCCAATCCATACCGATTATAATATCTGGCCGATGTGACATTTTCCTTTTTTCCTTGTAAGCCTGACCTGCTGATTCCCTGTCATCCTGGCCGAGGCCCAGGAGTTGTGCATTGCTGGAATTTATCTTGAGATTTACATGAGTGACTATGGCCAAAAGTAACAACGAAAAACAATGTTGGAAGCCGGGTAATGTCCTAGCGCCAGTGCCTGTGGTGCTGGTTAGTTGCGGGCATGCTCCGGAGTGGCGACCGAATATAATCACCATTGCGTGGATAGGCACTGTCTGCACCGACCCTCCAATGCTTTCCATTTCGTTACGCCGGGAACGTCATTCCTATGAAATAATCCAGGCTACAGGGGAGTTTGTGGTAAACATTCCCACCCACAAGCAGGCAAAAATTACAGACTGGTGCGGCATGGTCTCCGGTAGCACTATTGACAAATTTGCTGAATCAGGGCTCACCCAAGGAGCATCCGGCACGGTAAAATGTCCGATTATCCAGGAATGCGTCATCAACATCGAATGTCAAGTGCGCCACACCATGCCCCTCGGCAGTCATACCATGTTTGTGGCGGAAGTGGTTGGGGTACAGGTTTCCTCCCAATTCATCGATGCCACTGGAAAGCTGCGGCTCGACCAAGTCGGCCTGCTAGCGTATGGCTTAGGAAACTACTTCTCCCTCGGTCCGGTCATCGACCATTTCGGCTTTTCCATACGCAAGAAAAATACCAGACGCAGAGTCCTCCAGTCCCTCAGATGATAAGCGCTGGATAACCACCAGACAGCCGATCATTTGAAGGTCCCGACTTAATGTGCTCACTTGATTAGTATTCGCTGGAAACAGGTTACTTGCTGATTAGAGAATGTTAGAGTGTAATGGATGATCTGAAGTTTACTGTGGCCATGGGAGCACTGTATATAAGAATACCAAATTGATTTAGGGGGGATACATATGGGTTCGAACTGGTGGAGAGTCATTATTACAGTTTTTTTAGCCATATCTCTGTTGGCGCCAGGTGCAGCCTTTGCCGGAGCAAATGATCTTGCCAAAGAGGCTGAAAAAATTATTCGTGACGCCGAGCGAAAAATGCATAGCGGGAAAAGCGAAGAAGCAGCCACCATGTTGCAGGAAGCGGCCGGACTCCTTGAACAGGGTAAGACCGAAGAGCCTGATAACCCAAAAATATCACAGGTCGAGAAAAAGCTCGAACGTATGCAGCAGAATGTTGACAAGAAGCTTGGCCATGCGACGGTAAATACATCGCCTTCAGGCCCGGCATTGCCCAAAAAACCGCAACCCAAGGCGATATCTGCCAATTCCTCAAAACCCGCCACCACCACAAAACAAATTGATCTCACCAAGCTTCCAGCAGGGCTAAAAAAGAATCTTGAGGGCATTAATGAAAATCTCGACAACGCTGATGAATACGCCGGAAAAGACGCCAATAATGCCAACCGCTGGCTCAAGGAGGCGGAGAGTTCGTTTGCGTATATCGACAGGATGTACGCAAATCAATTTGATCCGACCCACCCTGACTACGTTGCCGTAAAAAATCGCTATAACGAGCTTGTCAATAAGGTCGCTGCACAAGGTAACGCTGAGATCAAGGCAGAGGCCGATGCTGCGGGCGCCGAGGCTGCCAAGGAAAAAAAATCCGAGGAATGGGTGGCAAAGTTTCGCGAATACCTCGCCTACAGTAGCGGTGAAGGACATAATCCCGCCAAATTAGTGTTTGTGCCGGGAACATCAGAGCCTGAAAAGTTCGCCGATGCGAAAAAACGGTACGAGGCGTTTAAGAAATTCTACGAGGAATACAAGAAGACGGATTTTCCCAATGGCAGGACATGGGCACTTGAAGATATCGCAGATAACCAGGCCCCGATGCGTTTAAAGGACTTTGAAGAGGGATTTGCAAGCCGCATGGGCTCGGTATCCGAGAGAGCTGAAAGTGAGATCAGCGCGGCAATGGCCTATCTTGAAAAAGACAACGGCTGGAAATCGGACAAATCCATCAGGCCAAATCTTTTGGATCACAAGAGGATGACGTCCATTGGCGAGGAAACAAAGAATGCGGTTACCGCACTCGGCACCGATCCCAAGGCCCAGCAGGTCCAGACAAAGTTTGACGCCCTGGTGGCTAAAGACAAGGGAAATCGCCAGATCCGCATGGAGCGCACCTATATGACACCGGATAAGTACACCGGCAAGGATATCCAATCGCTCAAGGAAAAAGCCACATCTCTGGTCAAGAGCAATAATAAGGAGGGTGGCAATCCCCTGCGGTGTACCATTATTGATGAAAACTGGCGGGAAGAATCCGTGGAAGAGTGGACCGACACTTCAAAAACCACATTACGCTGGCGCACCACCAGACATCAAACCGCCCAGGTGGCGGCAGCTTCCGATGGCGTACGGCTCATTACAGTCGCTCTGGCCCAGGATAAGTTGAGTGACGGCGGCTGGGGACCGCTGTATGGCAACCTGCACCAGGGATCCGATCCCATGCTTGAATCCAACGTCAGCAAAAATGGGCCCTAGGGTTCATGTCCCTGATTCACGAAATAAGAACGGGTGGGCATTTGCCTGCCCGTTCTTATTTTATCCTTCCATCAAAGGGGTCAGGCTCATGCGGGACAAATGGCTATTTGTTGGGCGGCCTCGCAAAGATCACGATCACGGGATCAATTTGGCCTGGCTGCTCAAGAAGCTGTCCTGAACCGGCATTTGCAAATTTATTTAGCATTGTCTTTAGATTTCCAATTCGAGCCATCACTATCGAGATTCCATCTTTGTCATAGCTGGTGTTAACAAACCGATAATATTCGAGTCCAGAAGAATATCATCCGCATTATTCCAGAGATAAACAGAGTCTGAAAGATAGATGTTCATTCTTGTTGAATCGACCATACTGTTATAAATTACACTTGGTTTGATTGCTGCCAGAAGGTAGATACTATCGAGGCAATTAACGATATAATTTGAGTATATTACTGTATTTTTTGGAGCATTAGTTTCCCCCTGTATTTCATTAACAGTTCCAACTTTAATACCCATTCTGCAGTCTCTGACTATGTTGCCGGTGACCTGGGCATTGTCAGATCTGTTTTCAATGAAAATGCCGGCTTTCCCTGCCTGTGAGACAATATTGTCAGATATGACACCATCCGTTGAAGCTACATCGAACCAGATTCCATTCATGTTTTCAGCAAAGTCTATTTCGCAGTTTTCCACCACAGCATTTACTGTGCCCATGATTTTTATTGCAGCCGAGCGCGCATTTCCGCCTCCTGCAATCGTGGGGTAATGATCATACATCCTGGTAAATGAACACCCTGAAATAGTTGCATTGTGATTTCTTGCATCGGATAAATCCTGACTTTCCACGGCATACAAGGCAATCCCCTGATCAAAGCACTCGATAAATTGACAATCAGTCACTTTGATATCATCTATTTGCACCAGAACGATTGGTCTGTAACATTTTTCGAACATACAGTTTCTGACTTCAATATGAGAACGAATTGAATCCTCGGTTTTTTCCCATTTAGAGAAACTGATAGCACCGGCTGATTGTACCTGATCATTCTCCACGAGTGATATCGCGGTATAACCATAAAAATGAAGCCCTTCAATAATGATGTAAGAGAAAGTATCACTGTTTAACTCCTGGAAAGCTCTCCCCAGCACGCCGATTTCAAAGGTGTAATTATTGGCGTTATATCCTGCTCCGTAAATATCTCTTGGAAAGACATACAGGAAGCCATCCGTTTTCTCAAAATACCATTCTCCAGGGACATCCACATCCGAAAGGAACTCTTCCTGGTGGGGAGGGACAGGGAGGTCACTTTCCGGATCACTTTTCAAAAATTGTCCCTGTACGTAACCCTTGGCATTTTGTATAACAATTCTTGGCCAGAATTTTGTGCCGCGACTGTTTACTCCCAAATTACTCCCTGCGTCCTTTTGCCATTTTGAGATGTCATCCTGCCAGACATTCAATCTCCAGACGATTTGTCCATTGTTGTTGTATTGTTCCCAACCGTTGTCGATTTGTTTCGTGCCACTCAAAACTACTTTTTCATTCTCAAAGTTTTTAATAATAATGGGGTTTCCCTCGCTGCCGCTCGTGCGAATCCTCACGTCCGCCTCTTGATATGTTCCTTGCCGGATATTAAGGGTATCCCCGGCTGCGAGTCTGCTTACCCCCATGGCGATGCTATGCCATGGATTGGTAATCCTGCCGTCCCCGGTTTGATCATTTCCCGCCTTTGAAACATAATATTCTCCACCGTTTGCAAAACCGCAACTAAGCAGCCATATTGATACAAGGAGTAATAGAGTTTTACTTTTAAACACTGACATAAAGTGTGCCTCCTGATCTGCAAAGTGATTTTCCCCCCAGGGAAATTGGTAATAGGGAAATGAAAAAATCAGTTGAATGAAACATGACTTCAATTCGCCTAAGTGGAAAAAACGCGAGATCAATTTGTGCTTGGGGCTGGCTATTTCCCCTTCCATCAGTCCTGATTTCGTATCATAGAAGAGAGACCGACGATGACTCTTAATCTCGTCATTTGAGCAGATTACAGTTTAAGAGTATTGTTTCGCATTATCGTTAAAGCAATTCTTGTGCCATTGTGAATACCATGCCTGTAATCAATTTCAGTTGCACTTGTTCACAAAAATCAAACCGAAGATTATGGCTATTTGTTTAATACATACGGGAAGTTAAGGGGAGTATTCCTGCTATCGCTGATACCTGGCTCCTGTTTCCTTGAAAAGAACAAAAAACGCGTGAAGTAAACGAGGTTTCCATGTGGCCTTGTTTCCAGGTGACAATGCAGTCAAGAGTCTATTCAACAAAAGAGTTCTGTAAACATTGATGACGAATTTCAGGTGGGAAGTAAGTTGGCGGAGGGTCAAGAAGAGGCTCCGTGATATTCCGGCGCTTCAGCGCCCACCCCACGTTTTTTTCCGCACCAACCCTATCACTCCAATATCCTAATTTAATTGACACTGTTTGGCCGTCAGATTACGCTGACCGCCAGCGTTATTCTTTTGTCAGAAAAAAAATAAGACTGGGACAGTATTTGACCCAGGTTCGGGTGTATGATGAGTATCAAAATCAGCACTGGAGTTTGTATGGACCCAGTTGTCCAGGCTACGGAAGTTTCCAATAAAACATATCAAATCGGAGTGTTACGGGTGTCGCTTGATCGCGACCTTGCGGGACTGGACAGAGCGAATCCCATATTTTAAGAGGACATTTATGAACAGTCTGATCCCTGTGGAAGCGATCATTAATAAGGTACATTTTATCCGAGGTCATAAAGTGTTGCTAGACCGAGACCTGGCGGAATTATACGAAGTGGAAACAGGTCAATTGAAAAGAGCTGTCAGAAGAAACATAGATCGTTTTCCGTCGGACTTCATGTTTGAAATGTCAAAGCAGGAGCTGGAAGATTGGAGAAGCCAATTTGGCACCTCCAATGCGGTAAAAATGGGTTTACGGCATCTGCCGATGGTCTTTACCGAACAAGGAGTTGCCATGCTTTCCAGCGTAATCAACAGCAAGCGAGCAATCCAGGTTAATATCACCATCATGCGGGCTTTTGTGCAAATGCGTGAACTTTTATCCTCAAACAAGAAGCTTGCAGAGAAACTCAACGCGTTGGAAAAACGCCTCACCGACCATGACGATAATTTTCGAATTGTCTTTGAAGCAATCAAGCAGTTGCTGACAACGGAAGAACGACCCAAGGGAAAGATCGGGTTTTAGGTGAAAATGATGAATGACCTGTCACCATCAGACTTAAAAACTATCCTGCACTCCAAGCGGGCCAATATGTATTACCTGGAGCATCTCAACCAGGCGGTAAAACGCAATATCAAAAGGTTTCCCCCGGAATTCATGTTTCAACTCAATCGTGAAGAACGTGACGAGGTTATCACAATTTGTGAT
Organism: Pseudomonadota bacterium; assembly: GCA_018823135.1. Lineage (NCBI taxonomy): Bacteria > Pseudomonadati > Pseudomonadota > Pseudomonadota bacterium. The sequence continues at coordinate 6,003 of JAHJJF010000136.1, read as the reverse complement.
GACCTCAAGCCGTTGAGATTTGCCAGGACAATGCCCTTTGCATTTACCAAGCATGGCGTGGCGATGCTCTCCAGCGTTCTGAACAGTGAAAGAGCCATTCGAGTCAACATCGAGATTATCAAGGCGTTTGTCAAATTAAGGAAGCTTCTTGGACGGCATAAGGATCTGAAAAATAAAATCGAGGAAATGGAGAACAAGTACGACGAGAACTTCCGGGTGGTTTTTGAGGCCATTCGTCAGCTTTTCAGTGAAGATAAAAAACCGAAACGGAAAATCGGCTTTTGAATAATAACATCTCAAACGGTTTTACTATGAAATATTACGCCCATAGTTTGGAAGGTCAGCCGCCGGAAAAATGGCAGTTGTTGGAAGAGCATTTGAGGAATGTGGCTGAAATGGCGGCGAGGTTTGCCAAACCATTCGGCGGGGATGAATGGGCAGGTCTTGCAGGACTCTGGCATGATCTTGGGAAATATTCCAACGAATTTCAGTCAATGCTTTATACCGAAAATGGGCTTGAGTGTCATTTGGAGACCAAGCCTGGCAGGGTAGTACATTCCCAGGCTGGCGGTCACCTGGCATCATTAAATGAATGGAAGGGGGCTGATCGCGTACTATCGTGGATTATCATGGGACATCATGCTGGATTGACCGACTTCGAATCGGAAAAAATCGGACCAAAAGCGCTTGAGCCGAAAATGCGTACACCTGATCAATCCGAATATATCTTAAAAAATGTTCCTTTCTCGATAGCCAACCAAGAGATGCCCCGGCAACCGATACCTTCCGGCGCTGATCCTGCCTTCTTTCTCCGTATGCTATTTTCCTGTGTGGTCGATGCTGACTTCCTGGATACGGAAAATTTCATGGACAAAAGTAGGGCTGGCACCCGAAATCGCCAATACCCTTCACTGCAGACATTGTTGCCCACTTTTGATGACTATATCGATACCATGTGCCGCAAGGCGCAATCGACAACGGTAAATGAAATTCGGGCGCAAGTCTTGGAGCAATGCAGAAAAAAAGCAGAAAAGCCACCCGATGTATTTTCATTGACTGTACCCACCGGCGGGGGCAAGACTTTGTCTTCACTTGCGTTTGCCTTGCGTCACGCAGTAAAGCACAAAAAAAATCGTATTATCTATGTGATTCCCTATACAAGCATTATCGAACAGACTGCTGATGTTTTCCGTAAAATTCCCGGTTTTCAAAATGCGGTAATCGAGCATCACAGCAATGTGGTGACAACAGAGGAAGACAAGGAAACAGTTCGCAACCGGTTGGCCGCCGAAAACTGGGATGCTCCGGTGATCGTTACAACTTCGGTGCAGTTTTTCGAGTCGCTCTATGCCTGCAGAACAAGCCGGTGCCGTAAATTGCATAACATCGTCAACAGTGTTGTCATTTTCGACGAAGCTCAGTGCCTGCCGCCAAAGTATCTCCGGCCAGTGGTCTTTGCCATTCGGGAATTGTTCCGTCATTACCGAGTCACTCCTGTTTTGTGTACTGCCACCCAGCCTGTTCTGACCAGAACCGAGGCATTTGACTTTAAATTCAGGGAAGGATTTGAAAATGTGACGGAGATTGTTGAGAATCCTGATGGATTGGCCACAAAGTTAAAGCGCGTGGAGACGGTGTTGCATGGAGGTCGTCTGACTCCTGTCGATTTGCCTGAACTTGCAGTGTCAATCATGGAAGAAAGAAAGGCGGTTCTCTGCATCGTCAATCGGAAGGATGATGCTCGCAAACTTGCTCGACTGCTTCCGGTGGAACAAACCATTCACCTTTCAACCAATATGTGCGCCGAGCACCGCACTCGAGTCCTTGCAGAAGTCAAGAAGTGGCTGGCTGATAAAAAGGGGCCTGTTTTCGTGATCAGCACTTCCCTGGTCGAGGCAGGGGTGGATATTGATTTCCCGGTTGTGTATCGCGCTTTGTCTGGCCTTGATTCCATAGCACAGGCGGCGGGCCGATGCAACCGTGAGGGAAAATTGACCGATCTTGGGAAAACAGTAGTTTTTGTCCCCGCAGAACAACCAGCTTATGTGCGGCAATCAGCCGGGATTGCCAGGGAGTTACTTGAAGCCAAAAATCTGGACGGTCTGCTGACGCCCGCCAATTACGAAAAATATTTCCGCCAGCATTTTTGGCAGCTTGGCCAGGATGCTCTGGATGCCAAAAACATCCTGAAAATATCAACAGGGCGTAGCATGAATTATTATTTCCGCACCGCTGCTCAGCAATTCCGGTTCATTGAAGATGACTGGCAGGCGACAGTGGTCGTGCCTTACGGTGAAGCAGTCAATCTCCTTGGACGACTCACCTCCGAAACGTGGCGGCAGCATGAAATTTTAGGCAGACTGGGGCGTTTTTCCATCGGTATATCCAGGTATTTTTTTGAGGCGCTGGCAGCAAAGGACTATATCAGAGAAACCGGCTATCCCGGTGTTTATATGCTTGATTACACGCTTTATGACGACTGTTATGGCTTTGTTCCGCCGGACGAGTCCACAGGAGTTGATCCAGAGAAATTTTTTGCATGAACGAAAAGGAGGACTGCGTATGAAGAAAAGCAACCCATTCCGGTTGAAGGTGAGCGGGGAAAACGCCTGTTTCACCAGGCCGGAGATGAAAGTAGAGCGGGTCAGCTACGACGTGATGACGCCGTCGGCCGCTCGAGGCATTCTTGAGGCTATTCTCTGGAAGCCTGCTATGGCCTGGAGAATCCTGCAAATCGATGTGCTCAAGCCGGTCAGGTGGGAGTCGGTGCGACGCAACGAGGTGGGCGCGGTCATCCCGGCCCGGAACGTGACTGAGGCAATGAGCCAGGGCACGGGGACTCTCGGAATGTATATCGAGAAGGAGCGGCAGCAGAGAGCCGGGCTTTTTCTGCGGGATATCGCCTATGTCATCCATGCAGAATTCGAGATGACCGATCAGGCCGGAGCAGAGGACAACGTCACCAAATTCGAGCAGATGTTCATTCGCCGCGCTTCAACTGGTCAATGTTTTCACCGGCCCTATTTCGGTTGCCGGGAGTTTCCCGTTGATTTCGAGTTTCTGCCCAGGGACGCTGAGCTACCGACACCTCTTGATGAAAGCCGCGACTTGGGATGGATGCTTTTTGACATGGATTATTCCGGCAAGGAAGCGATGCCGCAGTTTTTTCATGCCCGGATGGAGAACGGATGCGTTGATCTCCGAAACGTGGAGGTGCGGTCATGATCCTGAAGGCTTTGGCTGATTACTACGAGAGGATGCTGGATGACCCAGATTACGATGTACCGCCCTATGGGTTTGAAGATAAAGCAATTCCTTTCCTGATAGTATTGAGTAAAAATGGACGTTTCGTAAATATTAGGGATACCAGAACAGGAGAAGGTAAGAAGAAAAGTGCCCGTGTATTTCGCGTTCCACTTGGTGCTAAAAAAACATCTGGCATTAAAACAAATTTGTTGTGGGATAATCCTCAGTATGTATTGGGAGTGCCTAAATCGAATAGCTCGAAAGATGCAGAAAAATCCCACAAATCTTTAACTGCATTTAGGGGGAAGATTCAAGAGACATTCAATGATGTTGAAGATGAAGGAATAGAAGTCATTAATAGCTTCTATGAGTCATTTTCAAAGCAGCCCATTTTTGAGCATCCACTTTTTCATGATTTAAAAGAGGAAAATGCAAATCTTACTTTTATCTTAGAAGGTGAAAACGAACTTATTGCACAGCACTCAAAAGTTGTTGCAAGAATCGCCGACTGTTTCGAAGAAGTTAATGGTAAATTACAAGCTTGTGCGCTGAGTGGAGATATTGATGAAATCTCCATATTGCATACGTCAATTAAAGGTGTATGGGGAGCGCAAACTTCAGGAGCAAATATCGTCAGTTTTAATGATAGTGCCTATTGCTCCTTTGGGTGCACAAAAAAAGATCAAGGATTAAACGCTCCTATTGGAAAACATAATGAATTTGCCTACACCACTGCTCTGAATACCCTTCTGGCCAAAGGATCGCGACAACGCATGCAGGTAGGCGATGCCAGCACGGTTTTCTGGGCCAAGGAAAATCATCCTTTTGAGGAGGATTTTTCCTGTTTCCTCGGAGAGCCACCTAAAGGCGAAGAGCCGGATTACGGTAAAATCCGTTCCCTTCTTGCCGCAGTGCGGACTGGGGTACTTCCTGCTGAAGATGCAATGCCTTTTTATGTCCTTGGCCTTGGCCCCAATGCCTCCCGGATCGTCATTCGTTTCTGGTACGAGGGCAACATCCGCGACATTAAAGAAAAGATCGCCCGCCATTTTGAAGACATCGAAATTGTGCGCGCTCCGCATGACCGGGAATTTCTTTCACTGTTTCAACTGTTGGTAACAACGGCAACGGAAGGAAAAGCCGATAATATTTCGCCAAATCTCGGTGGCGAGGTGGCGCGGTCAATTTTAACCGGGATAGGATATCCGCGTACCCTGCTCGCTGGCGCGGTGCGCCGCTGCAAGGCCGAACAGAAAGTGACCCACGCCCGCGCTGCTCTCATCAAAGGTTTTCTGACTCGCGATTCAAGGCTTAGAGGAATAAAAACAAGGGAGGTTCAAATGTCATTGGATAAGACAAACGAGAACAAAGGATATGTGCTCGGTCGGTTGTTTGCCGTGCTGGAGCGCATCCAGGAACAGGCGCAGGCGGGCCTGAACAAAACAATCCGCGACACCTATTTCAGCGCGGCTACCAGCAATCCGTTGGTGACTTTCAAGCGTCTGCAGGATCTGGCCATCCATCATCTGGCCAAAATTCGCAATGCCGGCAAGAGCACGGTGTGGCTGGACAAACTCATGCAGGAAATCATGGGCAAGGTTCCCGCCAGTGGTGTTCCAGTAGCGTTGGCCCTCGAAGACCAGGGCCGGTTTGCCATTGGCTATTATCATCAACGACAGGATTTCTTCAATAAAAAAGAAGACGAGACAAAAGGAGAATAATGATGAGTGACGCAATCAAGAACCGCTATGAATTCGTGCTGTTGTTTGACGTAAAAGACGGCAATCCCAACGGCGACCCTGATGCCGGCAACCTGCCCCGTATCGATCCGGAAACCGGCAACGGCCTGGTTACTGATGTCTGCTTGAAACGTAAGGTTAGAAATTATATCGGCCTGGTTAAGGGAGAACAACCGCCTTTCGAGATTTACGTTAAGGAAAAGGCTGTGCTTAATAGACAGCATGAAAGGGCATACCAAGCATTCGAGTTGAAACCGGAAAGTAAAAAATTACCCAAGAACGAAGAGGACGCCCGTAAGATCACCGGCTGGATGTGTAAGAATTTTTTTGATGTGCGGACTTTTGGGGCGGTCATGTCAACCGAAGTAAATGCCGGTCAGGTAAGAGGGCCTATACAGTTTGCTTTCGCTCGAAGCATTGATCGGATTTTTACCGCTGAGCACAGCATAACCCGCATGGCGGTTACCAAAGAGCAAGACCTGGAAAAAGAAAGGACAATGGGTCGAAAGTTCACAGTCCCCTATGGCCTCTATCGCGCCCACGGTTTTATTTCAGCACCTCTTGCCAAACAGACCGTATTTTCCGAAGAAGATTTGAAATTATTCTGGGAATCATTGCAGTACATGTTTGATCATGATCGGTCTGCGGCCCGTGGCGAGATGAATGCCCAAAAACTGATCGTCTTCAAGCATGACGGAGAACTCGGCAACACCCCGGCGCAGAAACTGTTTGATTTGATAACTGTGGAAAAGAATTGCGGTGATATGCCGCCACGTTCTTTTGGCGACTATACTGTTACAATCGGTTCTGCGCCTGCCGGAGTCCAGTTGATTGAAATGCTCTAATGCACAAAAAACTAGAAAAACAATTCCGGGACCGGGCTGTTGCACTGGGCAACTCCGGCGACTCCGGTGCGTTGTCGGAGCTTATTGAGTTGACCCGCTCGCCCGCAGCCAATGTCCGGCGGCTGGCGGCATCGGCCATCGGCAAATTGGCAGGGTTGGCCGATGCCGAAAAG
>JAHJJF010000135.1 GCA_018823135.1 Pseudomonadota bacterium | reverse complement strand
GCCGCTATCAGGATAAAAGAGATCAACCCATCGTCTTCATGTTTTCCGGCCAGGGCTCCCAATATGTCAACATGGGGCGCGAGCTGTATACAACCGAAAAGGTCTTTCAAGAGCACGTCGACTCCTGCGCCGAAATCCTCAAGTCGCACATGGATATGGACCTGCGAGATATTCTGTACCCCGGTTTTTCGGCAGAAAACAGTACAGCCGGCGACATCAACCAGACCCGTTTTACACAGCCTGCCCTTTTTACGGTTGAATATGCTCTGGCGCAATTGCTTCTGTCCTGGGGTATCCGGCCTGCAGCGCTCATCGGCCACAGTATCGGCGAATATGTTGCCGCAACCTTAGCCGGGGTGTTTTCTCTGGATCAGGCCCTTGCCCTGGTGGCGACCCGGGGTCGGCTGATGGATACAACCCCACATGGAGCAATGTTGACCGTTGCCCTGCCCGAGGAAAAGGCAAAATCCCATGTAAACGATACGATCGAGCTTGCGGTTATCAACGGACCAACATTCTGTGTCTTGTCCGGAACATCGGAAGCCATACAAAAACTTCAGCAGGACCTTGCCGGCCAGGGGATAGATGCCCGGCAGCTGGCAACCTCCCATGCTTTTCACTCGAAGATGATGGATCCCATTCTGGTGGAGTTCGCCTCCCATGTAAACAAGGTTGCCATTAATCCGCCGACAATCCCCTGCATTTCCAATCTCACCGGCACCTGGATCAATGACCAGGACTTGCGTACGGAATACTGGGCTGATCATCTACGCAACACGGTCCGGTTCTCCGACGGCATCAAAAATTTAGCCGCTGAAAACGATTACATCTTCCTTGAGATCGGCCCGGGAAATGTGTTAAGCACCCTGACAAAATCCCATTTCAATGCTGCGCAGATGCCCCCGGTATTGTCTGCAATGCGTCATCCCAAGGATGATACTTCAGACACGGCGTTTATCCTTAAGACCCTGGGAAGCCTGTGGCTTGAAGGCTGCACCATTGACTGGAACAACTTCTATAAAGGAGAAAAACGCTCCCGCATACCGCTGCCCACCTATCCGTTTGACCGCAAACGGCATTGGGTTGATCCCACCATCCCTCCCCAGGGCTTCGCAGCAATGCGCGCCGGCCTGATTACTGCCGGGACACATACCCAGACCTGCCAGGAAGATTCCCGGCAGATTATCCATGAACAACGCAGCAGCAAACCGGTTGCCCCGGGAAATGATCCTGAACAAGGTCTGGTAAAAATCTGGCAACGGGTCCTGGGCCATGGGGACATTGGCATACATGACAGTTTTTTTGATATCGGCGGCAACTCCTTAAACGGTGTGCGGGTTTTCACTCATATATATGAGGATTTCGGCTTAAGAATCCCCTTGGCCACGCTTTTTTCCGCCCCGACCATTGAACTGCTCGCCCGGGTTATCCGGCAGGAAAGTTTTGACAGATCCTGGTCATCACTGGTTGAAATTCAGGCCAGCGGCACGAAGCCGCCATTTTTCTGTATCCACTCCGAGGGCGGCAATATTGTGGAATATTACCCCCTGTCCAAACATTGCGGAACAGATCAGCCGTTCTATGGGATTCAAGCCAGAGGCTTGTCCGGTGAGCAGATTGAAGGAACCTCGGTCCGGGAAATGGCTCGACACTATTTGGAGGATATCAGAAAAAAACAACCATCAGGACCGTATTTTCTCGGGGGATTCTGCCTGGGAGGGCTTATTGCCTTTGAAATGACCAGACAACTTGAGGCGGTGGGCGAGAAGGTCGCCTTCCTGGGAATGATCAGCACTTCCACACCCGCCCATGTCACCGGCATAAAACCAGGGATCAGTTGGGCGCAAAAAAATTATTATTCATGGAAGGAACGACTGGATTACGAATTTTCAAACCTGTCGGTTCTTGGCCTGCAGGAAAAAATCCGCTACATAAGAGACCGATTCACCCGGCTCTCCCTGCATTTCAGGTATTATTACGAAAGCATTGCCGAAGATGTATCTGGTGCATTCAATCTTGGAGAATACAAACACTCCCGCATTTATAATTTGGAACAACTGGGGAAGGTTCAACATAAGGCCTTTCGAAGCTATGTTCCGCACCCGGTGATTCACACGCCCATCACCCTTATCCGGCCCAGCAGGCAGCCTTATGTGCGAAACGATGATCTCAATTTAGGCTGGGAAGGTCTTTCGGCTGGCGGAATAACTACCTATGAAATCAATTGCTTTCATAAGAATATCCTGAAAGAACCCCATGCGGTCCAACTGGCGGATATCCTCAGGAAATGTCTTGATGACGCCGACACCAGATGAACCAGCCTAGTGTATTTCAACCGTCAAAATGCTGGGTGCTGGGCGAGCAAACCTAATGTCATGATTCAAACTCGCGGAACCATCCGTGGGCAATGAGTCACTCCCTTGAGCCCATATTTCTAATTTATACTGCTCGCCTTGACTCCACCCATCATAATTGAACTCCTCAGAACCAGAATTGCTAAAATCCTCAACTCGGAATACTTTATTAAAAAGTATCGCCCCTGTAACTACATGTGACAGAGTCACACCCGAAAAACAATATGTGGATATATTAAAGTTGAAATTAATGGTTCCCCCGGTTCCAGCAAAATTGGGTGAGAAAATTAAAGTAGTGCGTGCCTCTGCAACCGCGTTCGTATCACCGGGGAGAGGACCGGCCTCGTTATTGTTAAATGTCGCCTGCACACCATTCTGCTTTGCATTACTCTCGGCCGATGCGTATGGCATGAGGTCCGCACGTACTTCAAGTGGGTTCCGGCCACTCTCTTCATAACTACGTATTTCATCCCAATCACCAGGTATCTCCGCCACCCACTTTGCTTCGCTATGGACGTAATACTTGCTTTCTAATAGACTGAAAGTCCTTGCGCTAACATTCGAAGCTGACATAATGAATCCTCCAACTATTAAAATATGAATAAGAGTTACCGGCCAAAAAATTCATACAAATTAATTAGCCCTCAGAAGACAATCCATCATAACCAATGATTGAATTATCCCCCATAACACTCAGCAGGATATACAGTCAACACATTTTTTGGCTTAAATCAATCAGGATATAACCATCTGATTGATAAGGAAAATAAAAAATGGTGAAAAAATTGTACCGGAAAAATATGATGCAGAGTTAGGACAAAAAAGGTGGTGTTTCGAGAACGAAGGATTTCAGCACTTCGCCCTCCTCCTTATTAGATACTGATCCAGTGTAAATGTTCCAAACAGGAAAACCACGAAAACCACCCAGCTTAAAACGACATGGGGGGTATGCTCAGCCCAGTAGGGACTGATATAATGGGCTGCGAGAAAAACTACGGAAAGCCGGGCGATGCCTGCCGCTATTGAAAGGGGGATTGAGCCAAGGACCAAAAGCACCCGCGACAGGTTGCCTGTTTTAAACAACGCGGCGTAAACAATGCTGAATGTAAAAAAAGACAACAGATACCGGATCCCGCTGCAACCATGGTTTACAACCAGGTGTAAACCCGGGATGAACACATCATACCCCTCCCGGTAAACCGGAACCCCAAAAGCCTTAGTAACCGCCACAGAACCCCAGGTGTTAATCGAACGCATCCAATCGGCAATTTGATAATACATTCCCGTTGGCAATGGGATCATGGTTGCCAGAAAAAAAAGTGGCAACGATGTTTCCACAAACATTTCTTTTCCGAAAAGAATCAGGATCAGGGCGCCGACAATAAAGAGGAACGATAGGTTGGAAAGCTGGAAACCCCAGATATTCCCGAGGATGAAAAAAAGAACACCGGCAATCAGCATCGCCGCACCGGAAAACAGTGCGGTCTCAGGCTGTATCCCTTTAATTTTACTACTTTTAAGCCACAGGAAATATGCGGAAATAACGGGGACGAAAATACCATGGGAGCTGTCCTGCCGATCAAGCACAGCAAAAGATAATGCTGATAATGCTTCCCTGTAAAGGGTTATCCCCAACCCGACAAGCAACAAAAGAAATACAAGAAAACGAATTGTTCCGGGGAATGGCTCTGTCTTTTCTGAAGTGAATAGTGAATTGTTATTTCGCATTAACAATTAATGTATCATGGACCAGTGCTGTTGACAATATTTGGTGTCAGTCGTGGTAATTATTTTACACGTAATTATCAGGCATTATTTGTTGTGTGCACAAGGGCATCTCTGAACCCTTTGCACATTTTCTCAATACTCCCGTTTTCGCTGATTTCCCTTTTCGCAGCACTCGAAAACTTGCTTCTAAGTTCTGTATCATCCAGAAGCAGTAACAGCTTCTTTCTTAACTCCGGTATCTCCCCGCGAGGCACAACAAAACCATTCTCGCCATTCTTCAGATACATGATCTCAGCCGACTCATCTCCGCCTTCTGTGACCAGCGGCAGGCCGCAATAAAACGCATCAACAATGCTTAGGCCAACCGCGCCGGGAAGGCAGTAAACATCTGCAGAAGAAAGAAGATCAAACTTTTTGTCGCCATACACAGGCCCAAGTTTGAATATGTTTTCCCCTTCGTAGGGATTTAATACCCCGTCCTGATCAGGGCCAACGAGGATCAAGCCAATATCGGCTCTCTTCATTTGAGAGTGCGCCTCAAATAAATGTTCCAAGCGCTTTCTTTTCTGGAGGCGCCCCACACAAATGATATTTTTCTTCGTATGGATGCCAAATTCTTTCAGGACACTCTCTTTTGTTTTATCTTTAAGCCCTTGATAGGACACACATAAAGTGTTGTTGGCAATGAAAACCTTATTATGAAAACGAGCTGGAACATATTTCTTCAAGTGGTTCGCATAAAGGATTATTGCATCGCAAAGAGCCTGTTCTGTTGCATATGCAAGATTCTTGATCTTTGATTTCCTGTCCAGAAGGTCCCCGCCCTGACCCCAATAGATCATTTTCCTGCCAAGCATCTTCGCAATGAAATACACTGGAAAAAGGTAGAGATGCTTCATGTCTACCCACGAAATGATCACATCAATCTTTTGAATTCTTATGAGTCCGGTCAGACTTCGAGCAGAAAGCGGAATTTCAAAATATTGGAACTCTACAGGATGAGGATTCCCGGGCTGAATCCCTGCCGCAGTGACCATGAAATCATACCCGTAATTCTTAAGATATTTTTTCAGATAACCATAAACCGGTATACGAAAGTGGGGGATATTGGCCTGGTTGATTAAAAGAACCCTAATCTCTCCGGTAGGCTTACCCTGAATGGGGTGGGATGTCATGCTTGCTTCCTGAGAGACATAGTAGAATTAAGGATACCCTTTTTGTTTAATAACAAATCAGGACAGGGTCAATCTCCCGGTTAACAATTAGTGGCAAGATATTTTCCAACAAATTAATTGATAGTAGCTGAAGCTTC
>JAHJJF010000134.1 GCA_018823135.1 Pseudomonadota bacterium | reverse complement strand
CGGGTTTAGCAGGGTCGGTAGCGGGGGATTCAAAAGTGAAACCGCAGTCTTTCCAGGATGCGGCAAATCCTCCCTTGACCGACTGATCAATAAAAGAAAGGTCGCCGTTTTTAACAAGGATGTTGTCGATCCGAAGCTTGATTTGTGAGGCAGCCGATGCCTCTTTTGCAGGAGATTGGACAGGTATGTTTAATTTCCCGCCGGGATCGCGTTCAATGAGAATTTTGGGATTATTAAGGACAAGGTTGGTTATATGGTAGGTTTTTGCCAAGGGGATGAAATTTCCGGAAATCTGTAATTCCGGGATGGTTGCCAGGTTTTTTCCTGATTTGTCATTGAGCCTGAGATCGGAGATTTTTCCAGCGCCGTCAATGCCCAGTTGTGATTTTTTATCAGAGGTTTTAAATGTCAGGTTCAGGGTTAAATCGGCCTTGCCCTTTGTAACCAGAAAATCAGAATTGCTCGGTAAATACGCTAAGTATTCAGGAAGGTCGATGTCGGTTAAATTCAGTTCAAGGTTTGCCTCAATGCTGTCATCCTTTATCCTGGTGTCACCTTTCATGCGTATCGGGCTGTCGTTGATAATCGCAGAAAAACTCGGTTTGATCAGGTCTTCCATTTGAAATGAAAAATTGGTCAGAACCGGGATGGCCAGATTAATTTCTTTGATGGTATGCGTCTTACCGGAGGGGAGATCATCAAAGGTAACACTGCTCCTGGTTACCACCAGATTGTTAAGCGAGAACAGGGATGGTCCGGTGGAAAGTGGAGCGCCGGCGGGCAGGGAACCAGTTCCTGCAAGATGGTGTTGCAAAGCATTGCTTATTTCAAGGATGTTATACTTGTTTTCTTTGTTTCGAACACAATGGATAAAGAGCTGGTCAATATTTGTGCTTTTAGCGATGAAGCCTTTTTTCATAAAAGAGAGCAGCTCAAAATCCACGCTTATTTTTCCAAAAGATAAAAGAGGGTCAACAAAATCCTCGGGTGAATTTCTTTTAGGACCGACTATGCCGTTTTGAAAGGTCATGGTCAGGGTTATGGGATTGAAACCGGTGGAGGCGATATTTATCGGCCTGTCCAGGATCTTCTCGAGTTGTTTTGGCAGAAAAGTCTGGAGATAATAGGGGATCAGGAGAAATCCTGCGAGAAAATAGAAGGCTACTGCAAACAAAACAACAAAAGCCGTCCATTTTATAACACGGAAGGGCTTGCTGCTCGGCGGATCGCTTTTTCTGGGGAAAGAAGGCGGCGGCGTCAAGGGCGGAATTAGCCCTTGGGGAAGATCTTTACCGTTTTCCTGCTTTTCGTTGATCGGGATTGAGCCTAGGGGATTGTCCCTGTTGGATTCGTTCATTTTATATTTACATGGTCCGTGAGGCGGATTTTTTTCTTGGGTGGGATTTGCCTAAGAATGAATAAGATATACTTCTAACTCACCGAAAAACAATTGAATTTTTATAATCTCGTAAAAAGTCGGATACTGAACAGACGAATCTTACAGTCGCCCACAATGGAAGTCTTTCAAGTATGGAAAATCAAAGACTTACAAACTCATAACGTCGCTGGAGCTTTTTTTGCTGGGACGTCAATTATCGCCTCCAATAATTTCAATAAGTGAAAGGAGGGAAGACGCGTCCAACGCGTGCTTTCCAAAGTTTCTATACTCCCGCTTATCTGCGAGCCCGACAATTGCGGACGAGAATTTTTTTCAAGGCGCTTGATATATTGATTGAGGCGAGAAATCTCTGTAAAGTTCCGGCAGGATGTTGAAAAATATAGTGGCGCAGTAATTTTTCAACACTCTGCTGGAAAGTATAGCCTTTTTTAAGGTATATAAATCAAAGATACATGTTATTTCTACTGCGTAAATTGTTTGTTGCAAGTTATCATTTTCTACGACGAGACTAAGAGTTTATGAATATATTAAATTTCCCCCGGGCATTGCTGGTTCTTATTCTTACCCCGCTATTAACCTTTCTTGTGAGTGTCACGACAATTATCTATGCTGTTATCTTTCGTGCTACAGCCCAGACCATCCAGACCCTGCCGCGGAATATGGGGAGGATCGTCACCTGGTTGAGCGGTGTTGATGTAACGATTGAGGGCGAGGAAAAACTTGATCCGCAAAAGCCCTACATCTTTGCTGCAAATCACCAGAGCCAATTTGATATTTTTACGCTTCAGGGCCATCTCAAACATGATTTCAGGTGGCTCGCCAAAAAGGAGCTTTTTGACGTCCCGGTTTTTGGGATCGCAATGCGATATGGCGGTTATGTTTCCATTGACCGGTCCCGGGGGCGGGCGGCGATGAAGAGCCTTGCCGAGGCAGCACAGAGGATTGCCGACGGGACGTCGGTAATAATTTTCCCGGAGGGCACGCGCAGTAAGGACGGCAAGCTCCAGCCCTTCAAGAGCGGCGGCATGACCCTGGCGATAAAATCAGGTGTGCAGTTGGTACCGGTAGCAATAATCGGTACCCATGAGATTCTCCCCAAAGGCAGGCTCCTGGTGAAACCTGGGAAGGTTCTGGTTCGGGTGGGCGAGCCCATGGAAACCGGGAATTATAGTCTGAAAGAGCGGCAGGAACTTGCGGAAAAGCTGCATGACAAGGTTGCAAAATTGCTGCAGGATTAATAATTCTCTCAATGTCCGTCCCCTGTTTTATTGCCGGAAATTATATAGCTATTTGGGGCAGCTGTGCCATTGATTCACTTTTAGAAGAAGTCAGAAGTCAGAAGGAACGATTTTCCTGCATTTGTTCTGGTTGTCGATGACTGTATTCTGAATTCAAATTGAACAGCGTGATCAAAGGCGCTGATTAATTAATTTGTACCCTGTACGTCGCGCCAACTCAGAAAGTTCACGAATTATGCAATACAAGGCCCCAGGAATTTTAGCTTTCCTGTGGCGCCGTCCATTTCGGCTTCCACGCCGATGGGCAGAATCTGATTATTCTCACCATGCCCTGTAGGGAAATTGGCCCAGATCGGTATATTGGTATCTCCGAAAAGTTCCATTGCCCGGGCCCAGATATTTTCCATATTATCACAGTTCTCAAAAGTTCCCAGAATCAAGCCGCGAACACTATCAAGCCTGCCTGCATGTTTCAAATGGGTAAGTATCCGGTCCACCCGGTAGGAGGATTCATTGACATCCTCCAGGAAAAGAATGCAGTTTTCCCAGGAAAGTTCAAAGGGGGTTGCAAGCAGATGCAGAAGGTTGGTGAGGTTGCCGCCGACAAGTTTGCCTCTGGCACTTCCCTTTATGAGGATTTCCAATCCGGAAGGTTTAATTGTCTGTGGATCGGGTTTGGCGAGCATGGAAAAAAAGGATTCGTGAAAATGACTGTTTAATCGCTGCAGGGTTGAAAGCATCGGTCCATGAAAAGTGACCAGGCCGGTGTTCCGGTGGATTGCCGTAAGCAGGACGCATATATCGCTGAAGCCGATAATAATTTTAGGATTTCTTTTTATTGATGCCATGTCAAGGTCTGCGACAATTCGTAAGGAACCGTAACCGCCCCGGGCAGCGACAATAGCCTTAATCTCAGGATCAGCAAAAAACGAATTAAGTTCCGCGGCGCGTTCCTTGTCGGTACCGGCAAGATAGGAATTCATCCGCTTGTAATCCGGAGGGATTCGTACTTTATACCCCATATCGGTAAGCAACCGGACTCCGGTGGCAAATTCATCCTCGCGGATTATCGGTCCGGCAGGGATAGCTATGCCCACAGTGTCGCCGCGTTTGAGACGGTCAGGCAGGATAAGGTCAGGGGCGGTTTCGTTCATAAAGCAGGTAAAGACCTTCAAGGGTGAGGTGGGGCTCGACACTTTCTATTGTTTTGGCGTAAGGGGCGATGAGCTCCGCCATTCCTCCGGTGGCAATGACTTTCGGGATGTCCGGCTGCAATTCTTTTGAAATTTTGCTTATCAGTCCGTCAACCATGCTGCCGTAACCGAAAAGGATGCCGGATTTTATCGCTTCAACGGTATTTTTCCCAATGGCGTTTTGCGGGGGGCTCGATATGTCAACGCGGGGGAGCTTGGCGGTCCGCATGTCTAGTGCATCAAGGGAAATCGCAATCCCAGGTGCAATAGCTCCGCCGAGATATTCGCCTTTTGCTGAAATGCAGTCAAAGGTGATTGCCGTGCCGAAGTCGACCACCACCAGGGCTGCGTGGTATTTTTCATAGGCAGCCACCGCATTGACAATCCGGTCGGCGCCAAGCTCTTTGGGTGAGTCGATAAGGATTTTCATGCCGGTTTTCATGGTGTTGCTGACCAGAAGGGGACGCAGGGAGAGATATTTTTCAGTGAATTTGGCCCAGGCGGATTGCATGGGAGGCACAACGCTTGCGATAATCACGTCGGTAATGTCGGTGAAATGCATTTTTTTCAAGGTGAACAGATCGTGGAAAAGGCTTGCCAGTTCATCAGCCGTGGAATCTCTGTCGGTTTTGACCCGCCACTGACAGAGAATTCGATCCTGGTCAAAGACCCCGATCACCATGTGGGTGTTGCCGACATCAATGGCTAAGAGCATGATAGGTTGTTTATTCCTCGGTGACTGATGAATTTATAGGTGGGAAGATTTTTTCACTATGTGATTTTCCGCGCTTTTCAGCCAGAGCCGAAGGATAAATTCCGGTGGGCTGAAATTCAGAGGTAATCACCTTTCAATATGTAACTGTACTATATTTCCATAGGAAGAAGGAGTAAAGGAGAAAAAGGGAACTTCGGATGTGGAAGGAAATAAGCAAAAAAAAACCCGGGAGGAGGAGGCCACCCGGGTTTTACGAAAGAGAAAACATAAAGAATAAAAAAAGGGGTTATTCGTTTAATGCTTTAAATATAAGACACGGGGTTGCAGAAAGAGTTCCAACTTTTTTTTATTTTTTTCAAAATTGCCTTCGGATCGAATCCTTGCGGCAAGGCCCGGCCTCTGTAACTATGCAGTTTAACAGGCTATAGGCTTTCAGGCTGAAAGGGAAAATCATTTTCAAAAACTAAAAGCCTTCAGTCTTTAGTCTAATAATCTGATGGGTTGCCGGTTCTACAATGTCAGGAAAAACAGGTTCAGCAGCCCGAGGATGAAACCCAGCAGCGCACCGAACAGGTTGATGTATTTGAATTGCTCCTCCATGACAACCAGAAGTAATCCTTCCAGGCGGTTCAGGTTTAAGGAGTCAACCTTGCGGGTCACCAGCCGGCGGATATTCAAGGCATCCATCAAGCCCGGTATTTCACGAACCAGAAGGTCGCCGACCATTTGGAGTGTGTAGTCATTTATACTGTTTCGGACCTCGCCGGGGAGAAAAGCCGATAAGGTGCCTATGGGGTGCGAAAGAAGTTTGCCTTCGACAAATTCGGTGAGCAATTGATCAAGGATTCGTCTCATTTTGGGGGATTTGATCGTATTGATGATTTCAACGGTCACCAGCTTTTTGCCGTTTTCAAGTCCATCATTCTCCCCGAAGAGATTCGTGAGAATTTCCTGCAGTGATTTTTCTCCCTGGGATGAGAGGAGATCTTTGAGTATGCGGGATATGGTAATGGTGGTTTCCGGGTTTTGAATGAGCGTTATTATCTGATCGGCAAGCCGGTTTCTGGCGCGATCTATTGTTTCAGGCTGCACATTGATCAGGAGTTCCGAGATCGGCGTTGCAAGAAATGATTCCGCCTTTTCCCTCAGGATCCGGGCAATCTGATTCTGGACAGAATCGTCGATAAGCCACTGAGAAATTTCATCTCCCTTATCCTCCAGATAATTGCCCACCTTCTTTTTAATGGTCTCGGGGCTGATGAAATTGCTGATCAGCGCCGCCATCGGTCCCATGGATGAGGCGAAATTCTGCACTGCCCCGGCAATACCCGAAGCAATTTTTTCTCGCATTTCCGGCTTCTGAAGCAGGGTGGCGAACTTTTCGACAAGGCTTGGGGCTTCCTGCTCGAGGAGGGTGATTAACTGCTCGGTAAGAAATTTTGGCAGGAGATCGCCGGCACTTCGCCCGGTGCGAAGAATTTCTGAGGTTTTCTGGTCAAGGGACTTCCGGATCCATTCTTCGATCTGAGGATCGGCGAGGAATCGTTTTGTGGCATTTTCAAGGGAGGAGAAGAAATGGTTTTTGGTGTCTTCGGAGATGGAATCGTTGAGTGTCCGCTCCAGAAATTCATTTATCCGGTCTGTTATATGATGGGAGAGCCTTTCAGCAAATACCGGGCTGCTGATATGTGCCTGGAGATGTTTGAGTGAGCGCCATCTGAGAATTTTGATCCCTACCTTGAAATAGGTCTTGAATCGTTCCGGGATAAGAGTCGAGACCGGCCCCAGTTCCTTATCCATGATCAATTCAAGCCGCGTATCGATGAGCTTTTTGAGATCATTGCGAAAGGTTTTTTCTTCAAGGGCCTTTCTGATATCCGATCCGGTCAGCAGGTGCTCGCCGACCATCTCGCCGATATTTCTGGCGAGTTCGTGGCGTTTTGCCGGGATCACGCCGGGAGTCATCGGCACCCGGATCCCAAATAAATACCAGGGTTTCAGCGGCTTGAAAAGCATCCTGATCGCAACATAATTGGTCATGTAACCGATAAAGGCGCCGAGCATCGGCGGCGCCAGATAGGTGAGAATTTGATTCATTAGTTTTTCTTCCGTATCAATGTAAGCAAGGGAGTGGATGCGATGTGATTATTGCCTGAAAGTTAAAAGGGGGCAAGGCGGAAGGGTTACCTTCAGCCTGTTAACCTGACGCTCTCAGTTGATCAGCCTTTATAGCCGAGAACTTCATCCATGGCAAGGGCCTGCCGCATCCGGGCTTTGAGGAAATCTTTGCCCAGATAGAGAGCCCCTGTTTCAATCAATGAACAGATACCATCGACATCTCCGGATCTGGCATGATCAAGAACAACCGAGAGATTATTGATAAAGTCGCTGACGATTTTTCCGCCGGCGCCTTTGGCAGTCATAATTTCCGCATAGGTCCTGGGATTCTGTGAATGGACCCGGGCCATGGCAAGAATACTGTAAAGAGAAGTAAGTGTTGAGTGGCTGTCGATATCTTCCGTGGAAAGCTTGTTTTCCTTGAGGGTCATGGCTAAAGCAAGGGAGATGGCAGTGGGAAGTTTCTGCCCGACACCCATGAGAAGGTCATGATCAACAGCTTTGTCCCGGCAGATCACCGCGCCATGCTTGAAGAGGAATGCCTCGATTTCACTGCACAGGGCACCGCTTCTCGAGGTCCGCACCACCGAGGCATTTTTGTCTTTCATGGTGGTGGCCTTGGGGCCCCATAGGTTGTGAATCAGCATAACCTCGACACCTTTCGAGGTATGACGCAGGGCGGTGTCGATATTGTTTTCGGCCTCCCCGGCAAGAAGAATCAGTGCCTGGCCATCGCGAAGCTTCGGCGCATATTGCTCAATGGTTTCCGGGGTGGCGCTGATCGGCACACAGATAAATACAACATCGGCATCAGTAATCATCTCTTCGGGACGAACTAAAGAGTTTCTGCCGGTGAGCACGGTCTGGTATCCTTCATTTTCAAGTCTTCTGGCAAACCAGGCGCTCATGTCGCCGGAACCGATGAAACCGGTTTTTTTAATCCTTTTTACCCGCATGTCCACCCTGGGGAAGCTGCCCAGGATTTTGACGGATTTTCTTTCCTGCACCACATTGTTTTCAATATGCTCAACCGCCTCTTTAACTGCCTGATCATTGATATGGCCTTCCGCTTCAAAATAGAACTGCAGCTTCTGGCTTTTAATGTCGGTTTCGGTGCGCATATCAAGGAGATTGACACCCCGCCGGGTGAATTCTCCCAGGATATCAAAAAGCAGACCCACCCGGTCCTTCAAAGGTGTGGTGAGCAGGACCGTGGCGTCATAGCCGGTGGAATCGGTCAGGGTTTTTCCCAGGACCGCGAACCGGGTCCGGTTATGGGGTGCGACTTCCCGTTCGTGAATGCTCAATCCCTGGGCGGTTATCAGATTTTCCGCCTCAATGATTGCAAAATCATCCCTGTCTTTGAAATCATCAAGGGCGACGATGGGATCCTGGACCGCGATCAGCGTTGCATTGGCAAAGTGTTTCGAAATATAGGAATCGCATTGTCTCAAAACATGGGTTGTACCGATGATCGTATTGATCCCTGCGTTTCCAGGCGGCACTCCCAGGGACAGATGAACCGGCAGGACAATGTTTTCCACCCAGTGGCCGGTGGTGAGATTTTCCATCATCTGAAAACATTCTTTTATCTCGCCTTCTCTGGTATTATACACCGGCACCACGGCGTAATCGGCCTTCCGGTTGTGAAAGGCCTCGACAACCATGCTCAGGTGCGGGAAGACCTGTATTTCCGCAGCACCGTCAAATTGTTTTGCAGCTTGCCAGGCATGGGAACCTTCCGGGCCCAGAGTCGCAATAGCGGTCATGATGATTCCTTATCAGGATTTTATTTGAAAGTTGATTTGTTGTTTCTTGTAACCGGTCAAGATCATTCACTTAAGTGAATGAATACTGTTTAAAAAAAATGAATATCGAATATCGAACAAGGAATGTCGAATTTTGAAGTAATACTTCGATCATTCTTCTGTTGCTTGTTCGATATTCTGCGGTTCGTTTTTGAAATTTCTAAAGTTAATGATATTGACTGGTTACTTTTGTTGTTTCCGTTGCACCCGGCAGGCCATAGTGTTTAGTATATTTAGTTGGTTGTGGGCATATGGTCAAGATTTTCTATGAAAAACAACGATAAACAAAATTCCATTGAAGAATATCTTGCGGCGCTCAAGAGTTCTCCGAGGTTCGGTCCTCAGGTCCGACACCATGAAATGATTGCCGGACATGATGCAATGCATGCCGATCTTGAAAAACCTCTCCCTGATGAACTGGCTCAGGCCTTGTCCGTCATCGGTGTTGACCGGCTCTACACTCATCAGGTCAAGGCAATTGATCTGGTGCGGCGCGGCGAGAATGTTATTGTCGCAAGTCCCACGGCAAGCGGTAAAAGTCTGATTTATAATCTGCCGGTTTTTGAAAGCATAGTAACCGGCAGAAAGACCCGGGCTTTGTATCTTTTTCCGCTCAAGGCACTGGCCCAGGACCAGCTTCGGGTAATAAACGATCTCGCGGCAGGACTCCCGCCCGAAATGCGGCCTTTTGCGGCGATATGCGACGGGGACACTTCAAGCTATCATCGAAAAAAACTGCGAGAGAATCCACCGCACATTCTGATTACCAATCCGGATATGCTGCACCTTTCCTTGCTGGGTTATCATGGCAGCTGGGCGTCATTCTGGCCCGAACTCACCCATATTATAATTGATGAGGTGCACACCTATCGCGGGGTGTTCGGCAGCCATATGGCCTGGGTGATGCGCCGTCTCAGAAGAATTTGCGCGATCTACGGCTCCAATCCGCAGTTTATACTGTCTTCGGCAACCGTTGGAAATCCGGGTGAATTGGCTGGCGATCTTGTTGATCTGCCGTTTGCTGCGGCAATTACCGAAACCGGCGCTCCCAATGGAACCAGGCATTTTGTTTTTGTCGATCCCCATGAAAGCGCAGGCTATGTGGCCAGCCAGTTTCTCGAAGCTGCAATGAAACGGGGCTTGAGAACCATTGTCTATACCCAGTCACGAAAAATCGCTGAACTGGTCTCCATGTGGACCCGTGACCGTCTTGGCGATGAAAAGGATATCCTGTCCGCCTATCGGGCGGGATTCCTGCCGGAGGAACGCCGGGAGATTGAAGCGGGACTGGCACAGGGTTCGCTTCTCGGGGTGGTTTCCACCAGTGCCCTGGAGCTTGGCATCGATATCGGCAGCCTGGATATCTGTATTCTTGTGGGTTACCCCGGAACGATCATGTCCACCTGGCAGCGAAGCGGCAGAGTAGGGCGGCGGCAGACCGATTCGCTGGTGATTCTTGTTGCCCAGGAGGATGCCCTTGATCAGCATTTCATCAGGAACCCTGCGGATTTTTTCGCACGCTCGGTTGAGGCCGCAGTGATCAATCCGCAGAACCGTCAGATAATCAGAAAACACCTCCTCTGTGCGGCTGCGGAAAACCCCATCAAGATCGATGATCCTCTAGTGCAGGGTGTGGCCGGCGAGGTCGCCGCTGAGATGGAACATGATGGGGAGTTTCTCGTTGGTGAATCAGGGGGCATCTGGTTTACCGGGCGCAAATATCCGCACCGGGACTTGGACTTGCGTGGCAGTGGTAATTCCTTTGCAATCAGGGTTGCAGGAGAAGAACAACTTCTCGGTGAAATCGACGGCGTGCGCTGCCTCAAGGAATGCTATCCTGGTGCCATCTATCTGCATCGCGGTAAAACCTGGCTGGTCACCGAGCTCGATATCCCGGGCAAAAGGGTGGGGGTGGTCCGGAGGAACGTCAATTATTTCACCAGGGTTTTAGGACATAAGCACACCGAAATTCTTAAAACATACAGTAAAACAAATCTGGGATCTTTCAGTGTATCTTTCGGATATCTGCGGGTCACCGATACGGTGACCGGTTTCCAGCGGCGCCTGGTAAGCGGCCAGAAGATCATTGCCACCGAGACCCTGGATCTGCCGCCCTTTGTTTTTGAGACCGAAGGATTGTGGATCGAGATACCGGCGGATCTCAAAGACAGGCTTGAAAAAGACATGGTGCATTTCATGGGGGGCATTCATGCCCTTGAACATGGGGCAATCGGCATTTTCCCGTTGCTGGTCTTATGCGACCGCAATGATGTGGGCGGCATTGCCCAGCCTTTTCATCCCCAGACTTCCGGGGCTGCGGTGTTTATTTATGATGGGTATCCCGGTGGTATCGGTCTGAGCAGACAGGCCTTTTTGAAGATCGAGGCGTTGCTGCAATCGACCCTTGAGACTATTGAAAACTGTCCCTGTGAGGTCGGGTGTCCTTCCTGCGTACACTCGCCGAAATGCGGCTCCGGCAATCGCCCCATTGATAAGAATGCGGCCCTGCGGATTCTCCATGGTCTCCTGGATGGCCGTAAGCAAAGTGAGACGACCATAGAAGTCATTGATCAGGAACGTCGAGGTCAGTCGATTCAGTCTGTAGCCGAGGAACTTGAAAAAGAAATCAAACCACCGAAACGATACGGCGTCTTTGACGTAGAAACCAGGTTGTCCGCAGAAGAAGTCGGCGGCTGGCACCGGGCTGAGAGGATGGGGATAAGTGTCGCGGTGGTTTATGATGCCGGGGAGGATGAGTATTTCACTTATCTCGAGCACGAGATCCCGGCAATGGTTTCACATCTCATGAAGCTTGATCTGGTAATCGGCTTTAATAATAAAAAATTCGATAACAAAGTATTGTCTTCCTATACGCCCTATGATCTGTATGCCCTGCCTACCATGGATATCCTTGAAAAGGTTTATGGCCAGCTTGGCTACCGCTTAAGCCTTGATCATCTTGCCGAGCATACCCTGAATGTGAAAAAGAGCGCCAACGGTTTAATGGCGCTTCAATGGTATAAGGAAGGGAAGATGGATGAAATTATCAGGTATTGTAAAAAGGATGTGGAAATCACCAGAGACCTGTACCTCTACGGTCTCAAACATAAATATCTGCTCTTTTCAAACAAGGCCAAAGCCATAGTGCGATGCCCGGTGGATTTTGCGGCAGTTTAGAATCAAGAAGCCAGAATCCAGGAGTCAGGATTCAGAATGGAAAGCATTTGTGCCAGGATATGAAAAATTGTGACTTCGGAATTCTGGCTGCCGGCTTCTGATATCCCGTGTTCGTCAAGGGGTAGTTCATTGATGAGATGTCCCGTATGCATCAAGCATCAAGAACCTTCCGCACCGTTTCGGCGAGCTCACGTGCCACTACAGGCTTTCTCAGGTATTTTTTAATGCCGAGCTGTTCTGCTTTTTCTTCTGTGAGGGATTCACTGTAACCGGTACAGAGGATGATGGGAATGTCCGGTCTTATTTGAAGAATTTCCCGGGCAAGATCCGCACCGGTGAGATGGGGCATGGTCTGGTCGGTAATGATCAGATCGAAACCATCAGGATCGCTTTTGAAAAGTTTAAGGGCACCCATGCTGCTGTTTATGTTGGTAATGGTATATCCCAGTTGTTCCAGTATTCTTTTTTCAAGGTCGGTGATCGGTTGTTCGTCATCCACCACAAGTATTCGCTCCCGGCCTGAAGGGAAGGGGGCCGGGGCTAAAGAGATGCCTTCCCCGATGGTTTTTTCGCCGATTTCCGGGAAGTAAACGCGAAAAGTCGAACCTTTACCAGGAAGAGATTCAACCGTGATTGCGCCGCCGCAGCTTGCAATAATCCCATGCACCACCGAGAGGCCGAGGCCGGTGCCCTTGTCAGGGTCCTTGGTGGTGAAATAGGGCTCGAAGATTCTTTTCAGGGTGGGTTCATCCATGCCCTTGCCGGTATCGGTTACGGTCAATTGAATATATTTACCCGGAGTTAATTCAGGAGCGAGAGATTTAATATCATCGGCATTAAGGGTAGCGCTGCTCAGCTGTACGGCGAGAATTCCTCCCTGTTCCATGGCATGGGTGGCATTGGTGCAGAGATTC
The DNA here is from genome assembly GCA_018823135.1 of Pseudomonadota bacterium. Taxonomy (NCBI): domain Bacteria; kingdom Pseudomonadati; phylum Pseudomonadota; species Pseudomonadota bacterium. Next base: position 10,933 of record JAHJJF010000134.1, on the reverse strand, counting down.
ATAATGATCTGATGGAGTTGCGTCGGGTCGATGAGGGTGGCGCCGATGTCAGAACTTAAGGACTGCTTGATCTCAATGGAGGAAGGTATGGTTGCCCGAAGCAGTTTCAGGACTTCTTTGACTATGGGGGTGATCCTCATCGGCGCAGGGGCCTGGTTACCCGAGCGGCTGAAGAGCAGAATGTGCTCGACAAGTTCTTTGGCACGTTTTCCGGCAATGAGCACCTGATTGATATCGGACCTGGAGATGCTGCCTTCCGGTAATTCGGCCTGGGCCATTTCAGAATAGCCGATGATTGCCGCAAGGATATTGTTGAAATCGTGGGCAATGCCTCCGGCAAGGGTGCCGATGGCCTCGAGTTTTTGCGATTGTCGGAGCTGGCCGCGCAGATTTTCCCTTTCCTCCTGGGCCATTTTATGTTCAAGGATGTTTGCTGCAACCCCGGCAATGGAGATTAATGTCTCTTCAATAATGGGAGCACGTGGATGGCCTGCCACCGTATACAGCGTGAAAACGCCCAGAAGTTTTTTCCGGCTTGAAATGATTGGGACGCAGTAGTGGCCATGGGGTTTCATCCCTTCAAAGGTGATGTCGTGGCGGTGATCAATATGGTCGGCGAAAACCACCTGCCCGGTCTGGGCGGATTTGCCGCAAAGGCAAACGCCAAAGGGGACGTTTCCGCACCTGGTTATTATTTCCTGGCTCAGTCCGCTTTGAGCATAGAGCTTCAGATTATTTTCACCCTCTGAAAGAAGGACCGCGCCTTTGGGCTCCAGCGACAGCCAGGGAAGGGAAGTTACGTGGCAGATGAATTCCTGCAGCAGATCTTTCAGCGGCATATCATTCAGGGAAAGGAGGAGTAATTTATTGATAATTGACTGGGTCTGAAAGTTATTCTTAAGAGTTACCTCAATCTGTTTTCGTTCATCAATTTCCGTGATAAGCTGCGCGTTTCCCTGAGTGATTTTTCGTTCCTGAAGGTTCGCGAGGTTCTGTAATATCTTATCGGTTTTGGTTAAAAGCTCCAGGCGGCGGCGCATGGGTTTCAGAAGGGTCAGATAGAGAACCGGCGCGACGATACAGAATAAAATAATTGCATCGAAAAAGGCTATGGCCCAGCGTGTATAACCTTTTTCAAACGGGGCCATGAAATACATGATAATGAGTTCGGAAAAGAAGATCGTGCCCAGCAGAATCGCAATAATCCACAGGAATGAAGAATTGTCATCTGCTGAAAATTCAGGAAAGAGTTTGTTTTGCCCCATAGTATGGTGTAATTCTTTTACTTTTCAAGGGAGAATCAGAGTTGTTGATGAAGTAAGGTGCCATTATTTCTATTCATTTTCTTAGTATCCGGCAAGCATTAAATTCAGCAAATGTTGAAGGATTGGTGCGAATTTCAGGGGGGACCGCGCATTCTGAGGGGGAATGCCCTCTGAATGCGCGGTTTAAACTGAATCAGGGAGTATTAAAAATCTTCAAATTGATCCGAATCATCATCAAAGGGGATGATCTCCGAAGCTTTCTGCTTGGGTGCTGCTGGAGCGGGAGCGGCAGAATGTTTTTTTGCCGGTTTCTTGGCTGCGGGCGCCGGAAGCGATCGCTGCTTGCCGCCTTTATTCATTCCGGAAGCAACGCTTGATTGTTTATTTGTTGGACGCCGCTGGGGCGATTGTCTTTGTTCAGCTTTATGTGTTGTTTGGGTGATGCCGGCGAGCATTGCCAGCTCGTTTACCGAACTTTTCATTGCTTCGGCCTGGGCGTTGAGTTCTTCCGAGGCGCTTGATGATTCTTCGGCATTGGCCGCTGAGGACTGAACCACTGCGTCCATCTGGGTCAGGGCGTCATTTACCTGGTTGATACCCTCTGCCTGCTCGGTGGAGGCGATATTGATTTCAGTGATCAGGCCGGCAACCTTATTGGTGCTGTCCGCAACCTGGGAGAATGCACCACTGGTTTTGTCCACCAGTTCAGAACCGGAGGTTACTTTTTTTACAGTTTCCTCAATCAAATCCGCGGTATTTTTCGCCGCATCCGCAGCCCGCATCGCAAGGTTGCGTACCTCATCCGCCACCACGGCAAAACCGGCGCCGGCTTCTCCGGCCCGAGCCGCTTCAACCGCGGCATTTAATGCCAGAAGATTGGTTTGAAAGGCGATCTCATCAATGGTTTTAACGATTTTTGATGTTTCTTCGCTGGCTTTTGATATCTCCGCCATGGAGCTGGTCAGCTGGCCCATGGAGCTGGTGGCATCAATTACTATCCTGCTGGTCTCCTGCATGAGACTGTCGGCCTGGTTGGAGTTGTCGGCGTTCTGTCTGGTCATGGAGGACATTTCTTCCATGGCGGCCGAGGTCTCTTCAAGGGAGGAGGCGAGCTCGGTTGAGCTTTCGGCAAGGGTCTGGCTGCCGGCGGCGATCTGTCCTGAAGCGGCAGCGACCTGGCTCGCACCGTCGCCTAATTCTGTTATTATTTTTTTGAGCAGAATCGTAATGCCGCGGGTGCTGATTATTGCAAGAAGGACTCCGACTATCAAGGCTATGAGGCTGAAGATGCCGATCATCGTTTTAGCTGTTTTGCTCCGGGACATTGCCTCATTGGTTACGGCGGCGGTTTCCTTCTTGTTGGTGTCTTTAAAGACTGAAACCGTTTCTTTGAATTTTTTCGTTTTCTCTTCGAGAATGTCGGCTTTATGATCAATTTCTGCCTTGTCTCCCGACTGGGCTGCTTTCATCAAATTCCGGGCTGAAACAACGAAATCGTCATGTGCTGCGGCAGCAGAGTTGACTATACTGATCCAACCAGCATCAACCAGCTCCTGATCGCTTGAAACGGTGGAGGAGACCTCTTTGAAACGTGTATCAACTTCTTTATCGAGCGTGTCAAATTTTTCCAAAAAGCGTTTGTCACCATGAAGAACGAAAAGCAGGGCGCTTGCTTCCTGTTCGGCTACTTCTTCAGCGAGTTGTTCCTGCAGGGCCATTAATGGAACGTGAATGCTTGCCAGGTCATTCATGCTGGTTAACACGCGTTGTGCGTTAAAAGAACCGATCCCGGCAAGTAATAGAGTTAAAATAAGGATGACGGTAAAGGATAAAGCGATTCTCTTGCCAACGGTCATCTGAGACATAGGTGTTTCCCCTTCCCCTCTGCATTAATTGAGATATGGTTTATGTGAATTGATCTGGCTGGTTCCGTAATATCAATCATTGTCGGTCAGGGCGGCGAGTTCTTCCCTGGTCAATACGCGGTCAATGTCGAGGAGAATTTTTACCTTTCCCCCTACTTTGGCCATGCCGAGTATGTTGCTTTTTTGGGTATGCATGCCGAAGTCCGGCGGCGGTTCGGTATCACTTTCCGCAACAGTGAGCACCTCGGAAACGGAATCCACGACAATCCCGATCAAAATGTCATCGGAATCTCTTGCCCCGGAGATTTCCACAACAATGATGCAGGTGCGACTGTCATATCCCTTTTCTTCCATGTGGAATTTCAGCCTGAGGTCGATAATGGGAATTACCTTGCCTCGCAGATTGACAACGCCTTTGGCATACTCCGGCATGCCGGGTACCTGGGTAATGTCCATGATGCCGATGATTTCCTTGACTTTCAGGATGCAGACCCCATATTCCTCGTTGCTCAGGGCAAAGGTAAGATATTTCCCGCCCCGACCCTGTGAGACCTGGCTGTCAACCAGTTTAATGCTTGTTTGTGCCATGTTCTACTCCCTCCTGAAGATGTTTGTGATAGCGTCGGATAACATGTTTCAACAAGACTTCGGCGTTCATAAGCCGAGAATTAAATTTTTAACAATCCCTGAAGGCAGTTAGTCATGTGATTATCTGGTGTTATTAATAACGTATTTTTTTACCTTAAGGAAATGTAATGATTTTATCAGACATTAATCTATTAAACCGAAAAAGACTACTAAAGATCAAGCAAAAAAAAACATAACATCTTGAAATGACAGGAAAACCTGACAGGCCCGAGAGGTTTTGTGATTTTTTTCATGTTTTACTGCTGTCAGGTTTCAGGAAATCAGGCTCCTTCCGGTAGGGTTTGTTGTTTATTCATTTCTGTAAGGTTTGAAACAAAGACTGCGGGTTGATGGGTTTAGCAATGTAATCGGCCATTCCCGCAGCAAGGCATTTTTCTTTGTCGCCGGCCATGGCATGGGCGGTCATCCAGAGAGCGGCATACATGGGGTCGGGATTTCAGAGCTCATATTGGCCAGAAATCCCGACTGCAGCCGGGCGCACTTTTTCATTTCCCCGTATGTCTGGAGGTCGGAGCTGGGTCTGGGATTGTAGATATTTTTGTTGAATTGTTTGAGGTGCTCGACTCCTGAAATCCTTTGAGGTATTACCTCCGAGTTTGAGGATCGATCATCTAATCAAAGGTAACGATGCTCGCTCAGGATGCTGGCAGATATTGCCAGCAAGTATTGGGAATCCGATTGAGTGCCTTGCCGAGAAGATAATAAATCAGCAACAGCAGAAAAGAGATAATGAGGTGGCAGGCAGGGAATTCTTTGAAAAACGCAGGTGCCGCAAAAAAATCGAGAAGGCCCAGAGAAAGAAAAATAATCCGACCAAAGCTGGTGACGAGCTTTGCCCTGGAAACAGTCAATTTATCCGGGTTGGCCTCGACAGGTGTTCTTTGTTATCGGCCTGATCCTTTTATAAAGAAGAAACCCGGCAAATTATCAGGGATCGCTGGGCCAGATAAGAGAGTTGTGGACCCAGCCAACGGTTCCGTCTTCGTGGCTGACCTTGATCCAGGGTCCTTCTTTGTCAATAACATTAAAGACTACGCCGTATTTTACCGAGGCCATGACTTCATAGGCGGTGCCGGGGCCAATTCGCATGTTTGCGGTTTTCACCTTGATTATCGCAGTCTTTTTATCGGATGTCAGGGAGTTGAATATCCATCCCTTGTCACCTTCAAAATCAACAGTCTGTATCCACTCCCCATCTTTATTTATGATCTCCAGGGGGAAATCTTCAAAAACTTCCCAGAGAATTTCAGCATCGGTGTTTGGGGCGGACCGGATACGGATGCCGTCTTTTTTCACACTGACATAGTCGCCGGCAAAGGATGTGCCTGCAAAAAGAAGCAGGATACTGCAGAAAATCAAAACGTTACCCGGATACCTATAAAAAGAAAAATTCTTTTTTTGCATGAATAATTACCTCATTAATTGTTTTGTCAGAATCCGCGACACAATTCAGACGGGTACAGCGCAAGAAACCAGTTATCAGGGAAGGTCCCGGTGATGATTGAAAGACTTTTCAAAGGTCTTACTGTGTTGCTATCTTGACTCATCATCAATTTACCGGCCGTTTGAGACAAAGTAAAAAAGTATCCTTATTCTAGCCGACTATTTTTCTTTTGCAAGGTAAGGGGGGGATTAATTTCACAGGGGCGAAAGATTTCACCTCACCGTGCAACTTCTTAATAACCTTGGCCTTGAAGTCTTTGCAAGCAGGAAACGACATGAGTCCCCTGTATAATTTCCCGCTGAGAAAGATGCAGATTATTGCATGCTGCGCTGGATGAAAATTTTACCGTAATAAGCCGAAGCTTGTTCACCGGTATTGTCGGTGTCGGTCATGATCGCAATCGCCCCAACTTTTGGCGGTTCTTCTCCAAACGAGTTTTTGTAGTCCTCATAGACATTTCTCGTTTCCGTGAGCCATTTACCTGTTTGTTCCGGTCCGCTTTCAACGGCAATCATGTATGCGTTTGCGGTAAAGGCGTTGGGCAGCGACGCGCCTTTTTCCAGTTTGTTGGCCCAGATATAATTGAGCGCCCTGGTCTTCCAGAACAAGATTGATGGAAAGACGACATAAATCCGGGCTGCGTAATCATCACCGGATTTATGCCGCGCATCACCGGCGGAAATCGTCTTTTCAACCTTCCATTCCCAGGTGAGAAGCGGATAATCCACGGCTGAATATTCAATTTTGTAAAAAAGACCGGAGGCGCTGTTATCACTCTGTGCTTTGATGCAAAAGCGTCCCCCGTCATTAGCTGCCTGATAGAATGTGTGGCCTTTAAAGGATTTTTCCTGCCAGTGGGAAGAAATGCCTTTTACGAAGTCATCGATTACCAGTATTTCTTCGCCACCGGTTACCGCGAAGACACCGAATAGTACCGCGCCCGCGAAAAGGACTATGCACAGGTGTCTTGGGTAATGGCTTATTCGATGTTTCATTTGTAAAGGTGCGACCAGTGTTATCAATGGTTGAAGTGGGAGGCGAGCCTGCAAGACTTTCAAAAACCTCATTTGGCACAGACCATGCTTTACGAAATACTATAATTCTATTCCGGTTATGTAAAGAGATGAACAGAAAAAAATAAGCTCTTGCGCGGCTGGGCGTTGGGTATGGGTTGTTTTTTTGAGAGGATTAAAAAGGTGTCTTTCAATTTGATTTTTTGCTTTTTGTCCGTTGCTCCGTTATATTCCATTTTGATGAAAAATCATCGCAGTGAAATATTACAGGTGGACAAAACCTTATCATGTCAAACCCGAAAAGTGGGGAATATATGTCGAATTCCGGAAAAGAATGGTTATACAGCGAACATCGGGCGATTAATATATTGCTCAAGCAGACCGTTGATATAGTTAAGGATTTTTCTGAAGGCCAGGTGAGCCATATTCATGAGTTGGTGAAGATCGGCCTTGCCTTGTCCGCAGAGAAACATCTGGAAAGACTCCTTGAAATGATTGTCAGTGAAGCCCGGCGGTTTACTAATGCCGATGGCGGCACTCTGTATATCCGTAAAGAAAAAGAAGACCTTCTGGATTTTGCCATAGTTCAGAACGATTCGTTAAATGTACGCATGGGGGGGACGAACGAAAAAATAACCTGGCCTTCCGTGTCATTGAAAAATTCCGATGGCAGCGACAATTATCAGAATGTCTCTGCTTACTGCGCTTTGAAGGGCGAGGCGATTAATATCCCTGATGTCTATGATGCCGAAGGTTTTGATTTTCAGGGCACCAAGGATTTTGATGCCAAAACAGGGTACCGGTCAAAGTCCATGCTGGTCATTCCCATGCGCGACCATGAGGACGAAGTTATCGGCGTCTTGCAGCTCTTAAACGTCAGAGACCGGGAAAGTGGCGAGGTCGTTTCATTTCCCACCGACGAGATCGAGATCATCACCAGTCTTGCATCCCAGGCGGCGATTGCAATTACCAACATGAGGTTGATCCAGGGGCTTGAGGATCTGTTGAACGCCTTTGTGAAAACCATTGCCGATGCCATTGACGAAAAATCTCCTTACACCGCAGGCCATATCCTGCGCGTCGCTGAATTGACCGAAACTATTGCTCAGGAGATCAATCGCGTTGACAAGGGAATCTTTTCGGATATGCGTTTCAACGATGACCAGATGGCTGAAATCCGCATGGCTGCATGGATGCATGATGTTGGTAAAATCACCACCCCTGAGTATGTAGTTGATAAGGCAACCAAGCTTGAAACGATATTTGACCGGATGGAGTTGGTGCGGCATCGCCTGGAAATTGCGAAAAGGGATGCTGAAATAAAGCACCTCCGGGCGGCATTGCAGTCACAAGGGGGAGTGGCTGATATTGACCGGCAGGCCTTGGACGCTGACCTTGGAAAAATTTCCGAACAGGAGCGTTTTCTTGAGAAAGTCAATGTCGGCGGTGAATTTCTGGCTGATGACGCAGTGGAGACAATCCAGGATATTGCCAGGATGAAAATAAGCATCAGCGGCAAGGAGCGATCATTTCTTGATGAAAATGAAGTCGCAAATCTGTCGATACGCAAAGGAACTCTTACCGGCAAGGAAAGGGATAAAATCAACAACCATGTTACCATGAGTATCCGCATGCTCGAAGGGTTGCCGTTTCCCAAAAAACTCCGTTATGTTCCTTTCTATGCGGGCATGCATCACGAGAAACTGGACGGCAGCGGTTATCCCCGCGGTCTTTCTGGCGAAGATATTCCGGTACAGGCGCGGATGCTTGCGGTTGCCGATGTTTTTGAAGCTCTGACTGCTTCAGACCGGCCGTATAAACAGGGCAAGCTTCTGTCCGAGTCCATGAAGATTCTTGGTTTCATGGTCAAGGATAATCATCTTGACGGTAATATCTGTGATCTGATGGTGGAATCCGGGATGATTGCCGAATATGCAAGAAAGGTATTGAACAAAAGGCAACAGGATGGATTTGAGTGGAACGGGAAGAAGTATACTGTTTAAGGTTCAGGCACAAAGGCACAAAGTTTTTATAAAATGATCGGTCTGATATTTTTTGTACTTTGTGCCTTTGCCACTCTGTGACTATGTGCCTTGAGATATCGACTAAAGCCGACAGCGGTTTACTTTTTACTGAAGCAGACAAGAAATTCTTTATTTCCCTTGGGTCCGAAAATCGGCGAAGCCGTCACCCCATGATTGTTTAAGGATAACGATTCGGCAAAGGCCAGGATGTCTGCAATGACCGTTTCGTGCACCTGTGAATCCCGAACAACCCCGCCCTTGCCAACCTGATCTTTGACGGCTTCAAATTGCGGTTTGATAAGTGCGAGAGTCAAACCGGAGATGCCAAGCATGGGCAGGACCGCCGGTAAGAGAAGTTTGAGTGATATGAATGATGCATCGATTACCGCCAGATCAAGGGGATCGGGTATGTCTGCGGGAGTGAGATTTCTGGCGTTGGTCCGTTCCATGACAATCACTCTGTCGTCCTGACGCAGTTTCCAGTCGAGCTGTCCGTAGCCCACGTCAACTGCATAAACTTTCCGAGCGCCGTTCTGGAGCAGGCAGTCGGTAAAGCCGCCGGTGGAGGCCCCGATGTCGGCACAGATATATCCGGCAGGGGAAATCTTGAAGAATTCAAGGCCTGCCGCAAGCTTGAGTCCGCCACGGCTCACAAAGGGATTTTTCGGGCCTTTGATGGTGATATTGCAATTTTCCGGAAACTGGGAGCCGGGTTTATTTGCCGGCAGGCCGTTGACCTCAACGATCCCGGCGACAATAGCTGCCTGGGCCTTTTGCCGGGTGGTGGCCAATTGTTTCGCCACCATAAGTTTATCCAGGTGAATTTTTTTCATGAAAAATTATCTGGGATGAATTTTTTAGAAAACTTGATTTAGATCGTAATTTCAGGTTGTTACCAGCAAGAATCAATTAATGATTCTCTGTTGCGGTTTAGGTGCCCACCTTGAGGCGGGTAGAATTGTCATTGCCAAATGGTTGGACTCAAAACTTCTGACAAGGACAGTTTTTCGGGGGGCAGTCCTGACGGGCTGTTAAGTTTCATCGGCCTTACGAACCATCTCTGCCAGTTCTTCCGCCATCCGGTGGATAAGTTTGTCGTCGGTGCCTTCAATCATTATTCGAATGACCGGTTCGGTTCCTGACGGCCGGACCAGGATTCTCCCTTTACGCCCCAGCTTTTCCTCCATTGTTGAGACGGTTGACTGAAATCCTTTTATCTTGCTGGTGTTAATACGCTTTACTGTTCGTACATTTTTCAGAATCTGGGGGACCGGCACCAGGATCTTTGCGAGTTCTGAAAGCGGTTTCTGCTGTTTGATCATAATTGAAAGGAGTTGCAGGCCGGCAAGGATTCCGTCGCCGGTGGTATTGTGATCGAGAAAAATCAGGTGTCCTGACTGTTCGCCGCCGAAATTGTAGCCGTTTTTTCGCATTTCTTCGACAACATATCGGTCGCCAACCCCTGTACGCACTAGTTTGCCGCCGATCTGTTCCATGGCATTTTCAAGGCCAAGATTACTCATCACCGTTGCTACCAGAGTTTTCTTTTTGAGTTTACGCCTTTTCAGGAGATCCGCGGCGCAGATCGCCATGATATGATCGCCATCGACTACATTTCCTCTGTGGTCGCAGACAATGAGGCGGTCGCCGTCGCCGTCCAGGGCAAGACCGAGATCCGCCTGGACTTTTTTGACGGTTTCCGCCATGAGTTCCGGATGCAGGGCTCCGCACTTGTGATTGATATTTTTGCCGTCCGGATGAACGCCTAGAAGTGTGACTTTGGCGCCAAGTTCTTCGAACACATGGGGCGCGACTCCATAAGTGGCCCCGTGGGCGCAATCAAGGACGATGTGATACCCGTCAAGGGTGTATTGCTTTGGAAAGGTGTTTTTAAGGAAAACCACATAACGACCGCGGGCGTCGTCAATACGGAAAGCTTTGCCGACTTCTTCGGCAACAGGCCGCAACGCTGCCATTCTATGGGAAAAGATCAGATCCTCGATATCAGCTTCTTTCTCGTCCGGCAGTTTAAAGCCGTTTCGTGAAAAGATTTTGATGCCGTTGTCCTGAAAGGGATTGTGCGATGCGGAAATAACCACGCCGGCATCGGCGCGCATGCTGGTGGTAATGAAAGCAATTCCCGGCGTTGGAAGCGGGCCGACGAGCAGGACGTCTACACCCATGGAGCAGATGCCGGCGGCCAGGGCATTTTCGATCATATATCCTGAAATGCGGGTGTCCTTGCCGATGACGATTTTATGGTCATGGCGCATGTCTTTGACCTGAAATGCAAGCCCTCTGCCGATCTGCATGGCAATTTCGGTTGTCATGGGATAAATGTTGGCAACGCCGCGGACACCATCTGTTCCAAATAACCTGCGCATTTTTTTTGTTCCTTATGAAAGTATTAGATTTGAAACATTCGCGAAAATTCCCGGGATCACCAACGGAGCTGATAAAATCATATAATTTTACGAGCGCAATCTGGCTTCATATTCTCGCAGAGTTCGCTGACTTCAAAGTCTCGTTATTGTCGCTTGGTTACGATTCTGACAAGGTAGCGAGAAAATAATGTTTATTCAGGAGTGGGTTTTCTTTTCTTGGCCGGTTTCGGGTGGCTTATGGTAATTGATACTTTTTCCGGCATCACCTTGATCATCTTTGTCCGTGGTGG